>CALBYO010000103.1 GCA_937889705.1 uncultured Bacillota bacterium
CGTAAAGCATTGCCTTCAACGATGTTGGCATAAGATTTTAATGGGAAAAAGTCTAACTGCCTATTTACAATCATTTCAGTTTCTTTCATCATTTGAGATTCTGAAATCCAAAGGGCAGTTTTTGCAACCGTTACAGCAAAGTCGTTAATTTCTATTCCATAAAATTGTCCAATAGAAACCTTGATAACATCTCCCAAATCAAGCATAGTTTGTCCACGAGTTTGTGTGATTAACGCTTCATTTTCCAATCTGCGAAGTAATATATATGTTTCCGTTAAAAAGTTGCCAGAGCCACAAGCGGGATCAAGGAATGTTAATTTGGATAACTTTTCTCTATATGCTTCTAATTGTTGTTTTCTTAACTTTTCAACCTTAACTTCTTTAATTTTTTCTAATTCTTCCTTTAAATCATCAAGGAAAAGCAGGTCAATAACTTTATGAATGTTTTCAATAGAAGTATAGTGCATTCCGCCACTTCTACGAGTATCTGGGTTTAATGTACTTTCAAAAACAGCACCAAAGATTGTTGGGCTTATTTCACTCCAATCAAAATTTTCACTTGCTTTATGTAAAATAATATCTACAATTTCTTGTGTTAATTGTGGAATTATGATATTTTCATTTGCAAACAAACCACCATTTACATAAGGAAATTTAGCAAGTGCTTCATCTAGATATTTATCTCTATCTTCAAGTTTAGTATCTAACACTTTAAACAAATCTATTAAAGCCCTTCTTGTATCTTTAATAGTAAAACTTTGAAGATAATTATGAAATGCTAATTTTTCGCCAAACAGGCCACTATCTTCAGCATACAAACAAAATACCAATCTTACACATAGTTCATTAAGACTTTTTAACTCTTCTTCGTCTTTCTCGTTATATTGTTTGAGTAATGCATCATAAAGAACGCCAACGATTTCACCAGCTTTAATAGAAATTTCCATTTCTTTTTTGATATTTTCGTTTTCGCTATTTACAATAAACTCTAAACGATAATATTCTTTTGCTAAATTTTTAAGCAAAATACTTTCGGGTTCTCCATTTGGTTTCTCCATATCATAAATCAAAAACTCTTGGAAATTACAAGTAATAATCCACCTTGGTCTTTGTGAATATGGAAGTTCTGTAGAATATCTTTTTGCTTGTTGAAAAGGTGTAAGTAGTGTTCCATCAGATTGCTTGATTGCTTTTCTTAAATCTTTATCTCTACCTTTTTGTTCAATCAAAATATGGGTTGCGGGAATAAAGCCATCAATAAAACTTGTATGGTCTAACTTAACTTGGTCCTCAAAAGTAATATAATCTCTTGCATTTGGAACACCTAAAACATGTTCTAATAAATCAAGCCAAAACTTTTGACTTTCTCCTTTTTCATATCCTTTGTCTGCCCAATATTCAGCAAATGCTTTCGCTTGTTTTTTCATTTCTAAATCATTCATTTGTTTTTCTCTCCTAAATCTTCATATACCCAAACTTCTTTAGAAAGTCTTTGATTGACTTTTCATCTTTGCCTTCATAGTAAGAGATGAGCAACTTTTTGTATTCTTCAACCTTTTCGTTAGGAATAACAATTAACCCTTTTGCTTTTGAAATAAGTAAATGATTAGCGAAGATTACGGCAGTTCTTTTGTTACCATCAATGAAAATTTGTTTTTTCATCACAAACAATAATATTTCTATCGCTTTATCGATAGTTTCAAGATTTGAATTAAGAAGTTCTTGTAATTGTTCTTTAATTAGGCTTTCAATAGGTAATTCGGGTTTCCAATTAGTTCCGCCAATGCTAACAGGTGTTGAACGGATGCGACCTGCATTATAATAAAAACCTTCTTCAATAAATCTGTTAATTTCACAAAGCAAAGCAAAGTTTGTTGGACTTGTTATAACATCCTTATTTAGAATAAACTCCCAAGCGTGCTTTAAGTTTACAACTTTTAAAACATCGTTGGCAGTCATATTATTTACTTTTCCTCCTTCGATGATAGTTTCGGTATCAGCATAAGTTGTAGCAATTCCTTCCAAAACTGCTTGTTTATAAATAGTGTCAACTAAGTGCTTTTTAGCAAAATCAATATTAAGCGCAACTTTATCAGAAATTTCGTTTTCAACATAACCGCTTGCTTTAAGTTCTTTATCAATTTTCTTAATTTCTTTCTTAATTGCTTTTGCTTTTTCTGAATTTCTTAAAATAAGGTTATATAAATCATCATTATAT
>CALBYO010000104.1 GCA_937889705.1 uncultured Bacillota bacterium
TAACCATTGATAATCTTGATTTGCTAAATATTCTAGCAAATTGACAACTATCCAATTATTATCATTATAAGTAATTGATTTTGATATGGAATTTAGTGATACTGTCGCTCCTCCTCCAAACAAATCATAAAACTTATTTATTTCTTTCGGCATATTTTTCATTAAAAAATCTATTATATCAAATTTACCACCAATATAGTTAAGCGGTGAAATATATTTTGGAGTTGTTGTTTTTTCAATTATAAATAGCCATTCAAAGTGTTCTTTATCTTTTAAATTTTCTCTTATTTCTCGTTTAACAGCTCTCGTATTTTTATATTTTACAAAATTAATTTTCTTTAATTTGTAACTACCATCTTTTGCATATCTTTTAAGAACTTTTTCTATAAATTCCTTACTCATAAGCCCAGCATCGCTATAACTAACAACAATGTATTTAAAATTAGCTTTTTTTATTAATTGCTCAAACGAATATTCAACAATTCCTTTTTTGCACCAATTTGATATTTGATTACCATTATCTCTGTGAGCACCTACGCCATGAATGGTAGGTCTATCGTTTTTTGCTATCGTTTCTAAAACATGGTATTGAGAAATATATTGTGTTGTTGTATATGGTGGGTCAAGATATAATACATCACCTTTAATTTGTTCAATAAGTTTAATCGCATCTTCTTGATAAAAATCTTTTTTATAATCATTATTAGATTCATTCTCTAATTTTAAAAAAAACATTTTCTTTACAGCTCTTGGATCCCATATGTGCAAGTATGCAGAATAAACACCTGCAACATTTGAGACCTTACTTACACTTTCAATAAGACACCCTATCAAATAGTCTTTTTCATCATTAGTTATTTTATTTTCAACAAACCATTCATCAATAGTATCTCTTATATAATCAATAAATTTAGCATTTTCATCTGAAAAATATTGTCGACCGGAAATGGTTGGTGCAAAATTATTATAACAAAAACCTTTTGTATAAGAAGAACAATCTACACTATTAAAAAACTCAAACGGATCGAATCCTAATTTTTCAAAAAAACATTTTGTATTTAAGATTTTTGCTTTGCTTACACAAAAACAAGCATACATATTATCGTTTATTATCAAATTGCATTGATTTTTAAATGAATCTGCTACAGTACCCGTACCAGAAAATAAATCGCAAAAAACACTATCTTTAGTCAACTTAATGTTTGAGTTAATAATATCATGTATTTCATCTATTAGTTTTGCTTTACTGCCAATATATCTCATATTTCTTCCTTAATTAGTTGTAGAATAATTTTATAAAAAGATTATAACATAAATTTCTCAGATTTGTTATGTTTTTTGATAATTTCTTAATATAAATTATTATAATACTATATAAGGGACAAAAAAAGGACATCAAACAAAATAATAGGTGGTCTTTTAAAGTATTAAATTTTATTAAACAAATTGATTAATTTTCCCAATTTGCAACCCTGGCGTGTGCTTGTCTTGATACAAGTGCGAGCATAAATGCTCGCAGACAAGCACACGCCAGAAAAGAAATAAAACAAACTTGCAAACAAAACAAAGTAGTTTGAATAAAACTAAACGGCAACAAATGTGGGCTTCAACGCGCAGGCTTTCCGTTTAAGCCTCACATTTTATTCGTTGCCGTTTGTGTTTTTAATCAATAGAATTCATTTCTTCTTTTTGCCTATTAAATATCTCATTTAACTCTTCATTAACTGAATACATTAAACTAATTATATCTTCTAATTCTTTAAAAAAAATTGCAGGATTTTTTTCTAATTGTTTTTCTTTTAAATCATCTCTAAATAAATGATGTGTTACATAATTTCTTTTCTTCAACACATCTTCCAACAATCCTATAGCTTCTACTGTAAAATAATTAACTTCTTTTACTTTACTAATAATACATCCTAATGATTTATTTTCTAAAAACTTGCCAATTTTATTCGCTTTGTCTACTAATTCATTATATTCAAAAACGAACATACTGTCTCGGCTCTCAAACTCTTTTAATATTTCATTTAATGCTAAAATGTTATATAAAGTGTATTCTATCATTTGAGACAAATTTACAATAAAACCCACTTGTCTCCATACCTGTTTTAATTGTTTTGTGACTTTTTTTGATAAATTCTTCTTCATAGATAATCTCCCTTAAAAAACATTGTACCAAATTGTAGAAATATTGACAACAATCAATTCGATTTTCTCATTTTGCTTATTGTTTCGGGGCTAACTTTTCCCATAAGTTCACCTTCATCTAGGCACATAAAGTCATCAAATAAGAGTAATTTCTTATCTTCTTGACCTATGGTGCAAACAATATCGTTATCCAAAATATCAGAAATAAAGTATTGTGGCAAGCCTTTGCTATACACAATTTTTTCACCAGTCTTTTCAATGTATTTCATTAGATACGCAAGTGCATTTCCAAGTCTGCGTTCTTGCTCATCAATTTCTTTGAAATCACTACGACCAAATCTTTCATTAAAGTAAGATGATTGAATGCTGGTTTGCATTTTGTGGGAAGTTGTATCGTAATCTTTAACAATATTTAATGTTCCTGGCATTGAATTATCTGGTATGTTAAATAGCCCATGAAAGTGAAGTCTATTTGTCTTTGGTGCTCGTTCCCAAACACCCATATACTTCCAATTTCTTCTATGACTCATCATCTTAAAACAACCTTGTAATTTCTTCTTAAAACTTTCTTCTGTGTGCAGTTTGTCATCATAAGTAAAGGTGCAAAAATAGTTGAAATTGGCAAGGTTTGCCTTTCTACACATTCTAACTCTACGACATATTAAATTGCGTTGTTTTCGTTCAAAATTTACATTCACAAAATCTTCACAATTTATCTCCTTTTTAAAGTATGGTAACATCTCATTGATTATTAATTTTTTGCATTCATTTTTGCGTAAATCAATATACTTTTGATAGAGTTCATTAAACAGTTCTTTGCGTGTTAATTTACGCACCAAGTTTGGTTTTTCTTCCACTAAATTTGGTTGTAAATCTTCGCAATTGTCTTCAGTGGTTTTTGTTTTATTATTTGATTGGTCATCATTAAAAACAGAAGGCACATTTGAAGTGTCTTCATTTGTGCCAACATCTGTTTTATCTTCAATAGTTATTAGTTCCTCAGGTGGACTATAACGCTTTTTGGTCGGTCTTGTCGTGTGAGGAATTGCTATATAATGACTACCATCAAAATATACTTTTGTTTCAGCGAACGCCATAACTATACCTCCTTTTTGGCGCCAACTAAATACAATAAACTATTGTTATTTGTCAGCATGATTTTTATCACTGACTTTGTTTTTATTAGTTTTTTGCTGATTTTTTAAGGTTTTTTCGTTATTTTTCTTAATTTTTTGAGTAATTTTCAACTTTTTTCTAAATTCTCTTTGGAATTTTCTATCTTCTCGGTCTATTCTTCTAAACGCTTTCTTCATATTTTTAAATATATATCTGCTTATCTTTTTATTATATTTTTCAGGAACAAAGTCAGTGGTGTCAAGTGTATGACTAAAAGTGTCATAATACTTGTCTAAGGTTTCATTTATTAGTTTGTTTTTATTAAAATTAATCACTTTCTTTTCTCCTTTTTATTGTTTTTGATTGATAAAAATTTTCTGGTAATTCATCATCGTTTTCTTTTAAATATTTAATATATCCTTCTAAACTTTCTTCCATTATTGAACTTTCGTTAATATCAAAATCTTCATCAAAATGTCCCGCATAAAACTTAGGTTTACAACTTTGACTTGAATACAATTTAAACACATTATAATTTGCTACAACTGTTTCTTCTTTGTAGCAAGATTTGTCCTTTTTACCTGATGCCATATATCTATCAAAAAGAGAAGAATTTTCTATGTTTCGTATAGTCCATTTTAGTTTTTTAACTTTACCATATTCGTCATAGTAAATTTTCAATTTGATTATTTCTATAAAACTTGCCAGCTCTCTAATATTGACATCAATAAGCATTGGTCGTTGTGTGTCTAAAAATATATCTAAATTATCGTGTCCATGCTGTTCGTACCATCTAGATTGCCACTCTGGGAAATACATACTCATTCTTGAATTAAGATATTTTTGTGCTTCAGTTATTCCAATTACTTCATAAGGAAAATTGAAATGTGTTTTGACAAAGGGATTATCAAAACCAAGTCTATAAGGGTTAATTCTGCGATTAAATCGTGGAGAATAACCATATTTTCTAAAACAAATATCATAATTAGATGACACACAATGCTTTGGTAAAGAAAGTTTAAAACCATTTGCGTTCTTTTTGTTTATCTCATCACGCATAGATTTGTTTCTTTCTCTATCAAAAGCATATTCATTTAACTTGTGTGTCATAAAGCAAGTTTTCCCGGTTCTAGGTGGTGCAAATATAATGTAAATTGCCACTAATTGCTCGTAATTGTTATTTTACAAGTAAAATCAGTTATTTGATTATCAGCATTGACACTATATTCAAACTTTACGCTATAACTATATATATTTTCGTTATTTAAATTTGTAGATAATTCTGCAATATCTATTTGATTACCATTAAGCAAAATCTTTGCACTTAAATTTGTGTTTGATGTAAAAGAATAAGTGCCATCGTGAATTATATCCATACCAAAAGTTTTATTTTGTAGCCCTATCTCATAAAAATCATATACATATAAAGATGTTTCATAAGAAGAATTTGCTGACTTTGGTAAAATATCTTTTATAACTTTTTCTTCTTCATTCACAAAGTTTAATAAGTCTTGACTTGAACAGTTAGTCGCTGCAATTTTAGTGTCTAAAATTCCTGTATGATAAACATAGTTTCCAGCATCATCAAAAATTGCATAAGATATATTGTTATAAGTATATTTAAAAGTTAAAGTTGCATCATTTAGATTTTTATAAACATTGTTTAATTTATTAGTAAGTTCTACAATTTGCTTATTTAGGTCATTGATTTTTTCTTCACAACTTTTAATAGTCTTTGCTTGCACTTCGTTTGTTTTATCTAGCAATGCAATTTGATTTATTAAAAATTGTTTTTCATTATTTAGTTCATTTATTTCGTCTAAATATCCCATTACTTGCTCAGTTGCTTGTTTTTCAGAAACAACATCTAAAATATCATAGACTTTATTTCTAAAGGAAGTTGTTGTCATTCCAATACAAAATGAGATAAATAGAATAATTATAAGCGAACCGATTATAGCCAAAGAATTTTTAATCCAATCAGTCATAATTACCTCCTTTTAATATTGGTAGTTGCACACAACATTTGCATTTGCAAACGATGTATTATCACTAGCAACATAGGTTATTTTATTAAATTGTTCTTGGGTGCCAGCAAAGAAAACATTTACATTGTTTGAGTAATTGCTAATTCCAAAGGTGTCTATACTTTCTAGGGTTGAAGGCAAATAAATATTTTCAATTCGCCCACAACCATGAAGTAGTCCAAAAGGAATTTTAGTTACACCTTCAGCAACATAAATTTCTCTAATGCTAGAATTTTGAAACACGCAGCCACCCCAAGAAGAAAGAGTGCTTGGAAGATGGGCAATTTCAACGCTACTGCTTGAAAAAGCAAAACCACCGACATATTCAATATTTGATAAGTCAATTTCATTTAAGTTTGTGCAGTTTTCAAAAGCATTTTGACCAATGCGTTTTAAACTTTGAGTAAAAGTAAAACTTTCTAAGTTTGAACAGCCATAAAAAGCATAAGCACCAATAGTCTCAATGCTTTCTGGAAGTTCAACTTTTCTTAAAGTTTTGCAGTTGTAAAACGCATAACTTCGTATTTCAGTCAATCCTTCCAAATCACTTGCTTTTAATTCGGTTACAGTGCCACCAACAATGTCTTGGAATAATTTTTTGTAAGAGTCATCTCCATTCAAAGTTGCATTAACACTTTCCAAAGATTTAATAGTTTCTTTAAGTTCCGCAATTTGTGATTTTAATGAAATGATTTCATTTTCATATTGTTGAATTTTACTATCGTTTTCAGTGATTGTCGCTTCATATTCCGCAATTTGTGATTCGTATGTTTCACTTGCAACAGTTAAGCCAGAAACAATATTTTCTAAACTTGAAATATCTTGTGTAACGCTTGTAATTTGAGTATTTAATTCGTCAATTCTTGTACTGTTATCATCTTGACTATCCATTAAGGTATCAAGTTCAGTGTTTAATGTTCTGTATTGATTTCTAAGATCGCTTAACTGGGTTGACATTGTTAGAAGTGTTTTGTTTGTTTCTTCCAAGTTCTTTTGCATTTCAGATTTTTGACTTAAAACAAGTGCTAAATTGTTTTGACTTGTTAGCAAATTGTTTTGCAAAACGCTGACTTCATTTTGATATGAAATAGCTTTAAATTCAGCATTCATAAGTGAAGTTCGTGTTTCAGCAAGAAGTAGTGAGTTTTTTAGATTTGCTTCATTTAGGTCATCTATTGTATCTTTTTGATTTTGATACACCTGACTATATGGGG
>CALBYO010000105.1 GCA_937889705.1 uncultured Bacillota bacterium
TGTAAACAAACTTAAAAGCCCATTAAAAAGTGCTGACAAGCCAACATACAAATCAGCCAAAGTTGCTGGCAAATTAGTTGCGATATTAATAGACATAATGCTATCAAACAAACTTGTCATTGCTCCATCGGCGTTAAATGCGTCACCAAGCATACCCCAAACAGGATAAACAAGCCCAACAACAAGAGCAGAAACTAAAATATAATAAACCATTGTTTTCCAAACGGTTCCGAAATTGGCAAATAGCAATTTCACAGAATTTTTAAACATCATAATTTTAACCTAATATTTTAAAGTTCTAAAAGAACAAAATTAACTAAACAATTAAGCCACAAAGGCTTTTAACGATATAATTATATAATTAGAAATATAAAAAATCAAGTGTTTTTATAATTTTTTAGTTTATTTTTTAGATTTTTTTGTAAAAATGCTTAAAACTTTACCGACCACTAATATGACCTTTGTGCAGTTGTCGATTGCAAACTTTTTCATAGCGGCTTTACCAAAAATTGTAAGGCCTGCGATAATAGCACTCACTGATGCTGCAATTAAAATTCCTATTGATTTTGACATTGATTCCAATATCAATTTACCTGCAATAACAGAGCCCGCAGCACCTGAAATAATGCCGCAGATATCACCTACGACGTCGTTGCAAATACTTGAAACTTTTTCTGCGTGTTTAACAAGCATTCTGCCTTCTTTTGCTCCCCTGACTTTTCTTGAACACATAGCGTTAAAGGGTTCAATAGAACAAGAAGCCGCCGCCACACCAATCATATCATTGACAACGCCTAATATCCACAAAAGCAAAATTATAACTATGGAAACAGCGATGCCTGCATTTCCTAGAACAAACTCACTCGCAACTGAAATCGCCAATGATAAAAACAAAGTAATCACCAAAATTTTAACAGGCCAAGCCCAGCGTGATTGCTTTTTCTTTTTTACTGCTTTATTTGCAATTTGTTTAACATCGCTTGTTTTAATGTCGCTTGTTTTAGTATCGGAATTAACTTCCGAACTTTGACTTAAATTATCGTTATTTTCTTCTTTATTTTTATTATCCATTTCTCTAAATCATTTTATGTTTTTATATAATCAAATATGTAATTCACATACATAAGTTAGTTAGTCGCCACAATTTGGCAGATTAAGTAGTTGCTATTCACGAAGAATTTTACTTAATCTGCGATGGCGAGAAGGCAACAAAATGAGTAAACCTTGCAGCATAGGTTCGGTTGGATTTCCCGCTATGTCCACTTGCCGTCACCGAACAAGCAGTTTCCTTTTAAGGACAAGACTTCACCGAATCGCCACTTAGACCACACTATAATCCCCATCTTGCCAGACAAGAGCAACAGTCTAGAGAATTTCTCAAACGGTCTAAACAATTCTTAGCTTTTTTTGCAAAACGAATTTCAACGGAGTGTTTATGTATATAAACTTCCTAAGCAAATGTTGGCCTAACATTGTGCTTGGTTTTTGTCCGTATCCCAACTATTTCACTCAAAGCAGGCTACAATGCACACAGCAACTTTTTTACCGCGATGCAGGTTCAGCCCAAGGAGTGCGAAAATACCTTTCCCACCCGATTGGGTCTCCACGAAATTTGGGTCGGGTGCCATATGCCGTTATGGCGCGCCCAAAAATCTTAACTCCCAGCACCAGCCCCGATTTGGGCAATCAAGGCCAGCACCACGAACTTCACAGATATGCCCGTCAGCGCTTTTAACGCCTTCCAAAAGTTGAAAACCGACTAGAATACTGCGCCTTCGTTATATAATATAACATATCACAAAAAAAATGTCAAATATCAACAAAGGTATTGACAATCAGTTCAAATTGTGCCATAATACTCATAGTTAGTAAGGAGAAAATTATGGAAATAAATGAAAACGCAAAAAATGAATCATTAGAAACTGTTAACAGTTTTCTTGAAACAGAAGAAAAAGTTAGAGATGCATTAGTATCCGCAGGTATGGTATTTACATCAGTTGGCGCTGGATTCTTGGTTACAACTTTTAAAATTCCAGTATTAGGACCTATTGCAGGCTCAGTATTGTCAGCAGCATCTTTCGCTATCGCAGCAGGCAGTTTTGTTGCAGCAATCAAAAGTCAAGTTAAATATAAAAGATTGAAAAATGTTAAAAAATGGCTTGAAGAAAACAACTATTCAGCAATTATGAAAAATTACAGCAAGTCAAAAGACAAAACAATTATTACAGTTAGAAACAAAGTTTTGAACAACTTATACGATGCATTTGTTGATGAAGGTAAACTCCCACCAAGACAAAAAACAAAACAAGATTTGCAACCAGAAATGTAATTTTAAGAACCTTTTAAAGGTTCTTTTTTTTTGCAATTTTTCTAAAATTGAATATTGACAATTATCACCGCTCATGTTATTCTATTGGCAGTTAAGGAGAAAACATGGATAACAAATTTGAAGAATATGAAAAAGAACTTGAAGAAATAAATTTTTTAATAGCATCTAATGAAACAGAAATTAAAAAATCAAAAGTAACAGCAGGAATTTGCACAGTATTTGCAGCAGTATCCGCTGCCCTTGCAGTATCTGGCTTTGTTGTTGGTGATTATTATAATGGTGCTTTGGGAACTGCTTTGGCAGGTATCAACGCCCTAGGTGCTGCCGCAAACTTTGTCAATATTAAAAAGCAAAAACAAATGTTAGAATTAAATAAAAACACAAAGTCCAAAATCATGAAAGAATTGTGTGTTTGCGAAGTTAAAAACTTCATTGCAAATAACATTTCAGACGAGCAAATATTCCCAGATGTGTATGGAGAAGAACAAACAATGTAAAACAGCATAGTGCTGTTTTATTTTTTCTTATCAAGGTCAATTTTTTGACTGATAATCGTTGATAAAACGCAGGAAATCTGCCCTATTATTGTTCTTATCAAAAATAAATCGTCCAGGTCTTTTCCCCTGGAAATATCAATGGCAATTTGCGTAGCAAAAAGTGCGAGTTTATCTGGTGGCATATCTTTAAGCATATATATATTTATGTATAAAAGTTTTTTATGGTTAATTTGAATAAACCTATTGCAATTATTAAAGCATTGTGCTATAATTCTACGAAATTAGGGGGTAAATATGATTAAAAATGTAGAAGAATTAGAAAACTGGACTAAATATACAAACTCAACAAAACAAAATTTACAAACCGCTAAATCAGAAAATTTAGACGCAATCGGCCTTCTTATGACAAAAAAATATAACCCAAACGAAGTTATATCTTTTTTGCAAACACTTGCAGACCCAAAATATGTTGGCGATA
>CALBYO010000106.1 GCA_937889705.1 uncultured Bacillota bacterium
AGACTCCTTTTTGCAAGAGCAGTTTAGCGATTTTTCGCGCGCACATATTCAAAATTTAATTAATAATTCAAATGTTGAAATAAAAAGAAATAAAAAAATATTAAAAAATATAGATAAAAATAACAATAATATTAATAATAATTATCAAAATTTAAAAAATGGTGAAAAATTAAAATTAAATGATTTTATTATTGTCAATTTTTCTGAACCAGAAAAAATTGATTTATCACCTGAAAATATGAATTTAAATATTGTTTATCAAGATGACGATTTGGCAGTTATAAATAAGCCACAGGGACTTGTTGTTCACCCAAGTCAATCAACAAAAAGTGGAACACTTGTAAACGGCTTGCTCGCAGAACTTGACAACTTATCTGGCATCAATGGTAAAGTCAGACCAGGCATCGTTCATAGGCTTGATAAAGATACCGCTGGACTTTTGGTTGTTGCAAAAAATGACAACGCTCACGTAAAACTTTCAAAACAACTTGAAGACAAAACTTGTAAAAGAATTTATGCAGCCATTATTGACGGCAGATTCAAACAGCCAGACGGCGAAATCACAACCTATATAAATAGAGATAAAAAAGACCGCACAAAAATGGCAGTGTCAGATGACGGCAAACTTGCTATTACAAAATATAAAACACTCGAATTTTTCAAAGACTATTCTCTTGTTGAATTTGAACTCAAAACTGGCAGAACGCATCAAATTCGCGTGCATTGCAAATATTTGCATCACCCAATAATTGGCGATTCGGTATACGGCGGAAGCAACAAATTTAAACTTAAAGGTCAATGCTTGTTCGCAAAACAACTTGAATTTGTGCACCCAACAACAAATCAAAAAATGGTGTTTTGTGCACCACTCCCCGATTATTTTGAAAATGTCTTGAATTATCTTAGAAAAAATAATGCAGAGAATTAACTCTGCATTTTTTATTTCTTTCTTAGGTTCACAGCAATAATTCCGCAAATCGCGCCAATTATGCCACCAAACAACAAATCGTTTACAAGTGTTTTGGAGAACTCAAAATGTCCGTCCAAAATTGAGAACACAACAAACGCTAAGACAATGTAAAAGAGCCCAATCAAAAGTCCTGTTACAAGCCCCATTTTGTCAGTCTTTTTAAGGGCTATAAATGTTCCAACAAGCAACGAAATGCCTTTAATCACTTGGTTTACTGGCCTGATTGCAGAGGTTGGAACTGCGACATATTTTATAAAGAATGCAAAAATCAAAATCCCAACTAGCGAAACAGCAAGACTTATAAGCGTTCCTTTAAGGAGCACAAACCAAAGTTTTGGAGAATTATCGTCCGTTTCTTTAACTGGTTTTGCTTTTTTCTCTTTAAATTTTGCTATTTTTAATTTCATAAAAAAATCTCCTTCGTTCACAATAATGTATTCAAAAGGAGATTTTGTTAGAACTTTTCTATCTAATTATTTATCAAAATACTTTCTAAAGTTTTTAGCCCTTCGTCTAAGTTTTCGCAAAGAGCCAATTTCTGTTTTAATTCTTTTTTGCTTGCCCCAGAAGCGTACCATAAAAGATGTTTTCTCATGTATTTGACCAAAAATTCATCTTTGAAATATTTCCTTAAAATTGCAACATGCTTTTTCGCGCACAAAAGTTTTAATTCGTTTTGATTTTCTACTTTTTTGCCTTTCAAGATATCAAAAATGAAAGGTTTGCCAAGCGCTCCCCTGCCTATCATAACAGCATCAACGCCTGTTTCCAACATTTTATTATAAGTGACTTCATCGCGAACATCGCCACTGCCGATCACTGGTATTTTAACACTTTGCTTGACCGCTTTTATAACCTCATAATCAACAACGCCGCCGTACATTTCACTTGCGAGCCTGCCATGAATTGTAATAGCGTCCGCGCCAGCGTCTTCGCACATTTTAGCGAACTCTACCGCAACATCTTTTTTATAGCCTTTTCTGAATTTCACGGTTATAGGTTTGTCAGTAGCCGCTTTGCACGCTTTTATTACAGAACTCGCCAACTCAAAGTTCTCCATAAGTTTGCTTCCTTCACCATTTCTAACAATTTTTGGCGCTGGGCAGCCCATGTTTATATCGATTATATCAAACTGCTGAATTAACGGGTGTTTGCAAGCCTGAGCCATAATTTCAGGATCGTTGCCAAAAAGTTGAACTACTTTTGGAACTTCATTTTGCTCAGACAAAAGCAAAGTTATAGTTTTATTTTTTGATAGTTCAGGATTGTTTTTGATAAACTCTTTGTTCAAAATATTCTTTTTCAAAAAAACATCATTTTCAGAAAGACAGATATTTTCGTCTACCCCCTTCAATGTTTTTTCTTCTCCATATATCAAACCTTTTGCAGAAACCATTTCAGTCCAACATAAATCCGCACCAAACCCTCTACAAACAGAACGAAAGCCAACATCTGTCACGCCAGCCATAGGCGCTAAAAAAAGATTTCCATTGATTTCAATATTTCCAATTTTCATATCGTCATTATACAGCAATTTTCCCATTTTTCAAACACTTGCAATTAAGTTTAACAAATGATATAATATATTAAAGGAGAAATTATGGATTTAGTTATTATGGCTGCCGGAATGGGAAGTCGTTTTGGCGGACTAAAACAAGTTGAACCAATAGACAAAAATGGCAATTTTATTATTGATTATTCAATCTACGATGCTATAAAAGCAGGTTTTAAAAAAGTTATCTTTATTATAAAAGAAGAAAATTTTGACTTATTTAGACAAACTGTCGGCAAACGCGTTGAAAATAAAATCGAAGTAGAATATGTTTTCCAAAAAGGTTTAAGCATATTACCAAGCCGCGTTAAACCTTGGGGAACTGCACACGCAATAATGAGTTGCAAAGATGTTGTTAAAGATAATTTTGCAATAATCAATGCTGACGACTTTTATGGATTTGATGCTTTTAAAACAGCGGCAAACTTTTTAAAAAATGTTGATAAAAATTCCACAAATTTTGGGCTTGTTGGATATCAAGCGAAAAACACGATAACACCAAACGGAGCAACTAAACGCGGCGTTTGCACTGTCAAGAATGGCGTATTAGAAAATATTATTGAAAGCACCTTGCAACTTATAGACGGCAAAATTTATGCAGCGCCACTTGGTGAAGAAAATAAAAATGTAATATCGCCGGAAACAACCGTTTCAATGAATATGTTTTGTTTCACACCTATGCTTTTTGAGCATTTAACGCAAAAATTCCCAATATTTTTAGAAAAAAACAAGCAAAATCTAGAAAAATGTGAGTTTTTAATTCCGGAAGTTGTTGACAACTTAATAAAAGAAAACAAAGCAAATGTTCAAGTTTTAAAAACAACGGCCGTTTGGCAAGGCGTTACATACAAAGAAGATAAGCCAAAAGTTGTTGCAGAAATACAAAAATTAGTAGATAATAATGAATATCCAAAGGAGTTATGGAAAACAAATGAGAAAATTTGAAGTAGTTTATGAAAAATTTAGACAATACAATCAAACAGAATTTAAAATGCCAAAAAGAGCAACAAAATATTCAGCCGGATATGATATGTACAGCCCAATAGACATAACAATAAAGCCTGGCGAGAGTGAAATGATTTGGACAAACATAAAGGCAAAATTTAATGAAAATGAAATGCTTATGCTGTTTGTTACAAGCAAAATGGGTAAAAAACATATTATGATTGCAAATGGCACTGGCATAATCGAAAGCGACTATTACGGCAACATATCTAATGACGGCAACTTGGGTTTCAGATTAATCAATCTTGGAAAAGAAGATTATGAAATCAAGGCTGGCGATAAAATCGGACAAGGCGTGTTCACATACTTCTTAACAGTCGATGACGAAGAAGAGATTACAAATGTTAGAACTGGCGGTTTTGGCAGCACAAGCACAGGATTTAGCAATTAAAAAAGTGAGAATTAATTCTCACTTTTTTTTAAAGACAAAAATCTAATTAAGAAATCCAATTTTTCATCACTATTCATACTCAATTTGAAGTTGATAATCGGGTCTTTTTCAAATTGCAAAGATGTTTCATTTCTAAATTCTTTCAAAGCCGCTGCAATTTCGTCCGTAACAATTTTCTCTTGTTTGTAGAGAACAAATTTACATTCTTTATCGTTCATAACAACGCGTTGAACATAATTGTCTTGCGCTAAATTCTTTAAAAGCCCAATTTTCATCAAATTGATTGTTTCTTTTGGCAACTCACCGATCGAACTTTCTAATTCCGATTTTAAGTTTTCAAATTGCTCAACCATGAACAACTCGCTTATTTTTGAATATATTGCAATTCTTTCGCTCTCTTCTTTGACAAATTCTGATGACACATAAGCGTCGATAGCAATGTCAAGTTTAATTTCCTTGACTTCTTTGCGTTTTTGTCCGCGAAGTTCATCAACTGCTTCTGCAACCATTTTATTGTATAGTTCATAGCCTATTTTTGTTAGATGTCCGTGCTGTTCCCTGCCCAACACATCACCTGCTCCGCGGATTTCCAAATCTCTCATGGCTATTTTAAAACCGCTGCCAAGTTCTGTGAATTGTGACAATGCTTCTAGGCGTTTATAAGCATTTTCGGTCAACATTTTTTGTGGTTCAAATGTTAAATATGCATACGCAAGTCTATCACTCCTGCCCACGCGACCACGAAGTTGATAAAGTTCGGCAAGCCCGAGTCTATCAGAATTTATAACAATCAATGTATTTGCAAATGGATTGTCAATTCCGTTTTCAATCAGCGTTGTGGCTATGACAATATCGTATTCTTGATTATACATTTTGGTTATCGTCTGTTTCAACAGTTGTTTACTCATTTCTGCGTGAGCAACTCCAATTTGAGCGTCAGGCAAAAGTTCATGAACGCGCGAAGCGAAATCGTCTATCGTCTTAATCTCGTTGTAAATTATAAAAACTTGACCATTTCTTGAAATTTCTTTTTTGCAAGCATCAACAAGAAGTTGGTCTGAATATTCACAAACATAAGTTTGAACTGGCAAACGATTTTTTGGTGGCGTTTCAATCAGGCTTATATCTCTTATGCCAGATAGTGACATCTGCAAGGTTCTTGGAATTGGCGTTGCCGACAATGTCAAAACATCAATATCTGTTTTGATTTGTTTGATTTTGTCTTTGTGCTCAACTCCAAATTTTTGCTCTTCGTCCAAAATCAAAAGTCCCAAATCTTTAAATTTTACATCTTTGTTAAGCAACCTATGCGTGCCACAAATTATATCTATTTTACCTTCGGCAAGTTTTTGTAAAATCGGTTCAACTTCGCGTTTTTGGCTCTTAAAACGGTTCAAAACTTCAACATTGACCATAAAATCTTTAAATCTTTCCTTACAAGTGTTGTAATGTTGCTCAGACAAAACAGTTGTTGGACATAAAAATGCAACTTGTTTTCCAGATAAAACTGCTTTATATGCTGCTCTCAACGCGACTTCCGTTTTACCATAACCGACATCACCGCAAATCAATCTATCCAAAATTTTATCGCTTTCCATGTCGCGTTTTATATCGGCAATCGCTTTTAATTGGTCCTCTGTTTCTTCGTAAGGGAAAGACTTTTCAAATTCATCATAAAGATAATTGTCCTTCTCGTAAACATATCCTTTTCTTTTTTCTCTTTCGGCATAAAGTTTTAAAAGGTCGAAAGTCATTTTTTTAACAGACGCTTTAACCTTTTCTTTTTGTCTTGCAAACTCAACGCCGCCAATAGTGTTAAGCCTTGGTTCTTCGTCCGACCCAATATATGCCGACAAAAGATTCAACTGCTCGCTTGGAACATAAAGTCTATCGCCACCGCGATATTCAACAACAACATAATCTTTTTCGTGATTTAAAATTTTAAGTCTTTCAATTTGAACGCATTTTCCAATTCCGTGAAGTTCATGAACAACATAATCGCCGACTTTTGGAAGATAAATGCTCTTTTTGGATATATACTTGTTTATTTTAAGTGAACTCTTTTTAATTAAATCGTCCGTTCCCAAAAGTACAATTTTGTCTTGCAGAAAACTTGCAGACATTGGCAAATTGAAATCTGACAAATAAATACCGCTTAAATTCTTGCAATTATTTTCATTTAAAATTTGAATTCCTCTGACGCTGCCAGCCAGATAGTTAAACAAAGATTTTTCGCTATCTTTACTACCGCAAAATAACACAACTTTGAAGCCGCTATTTTGATAATACAGCAAGTCTGAAACCAAACTTTTATAATCATAAAAATACTTTCTTGCACCAACAGTTCGATTTGTTATTTGAATATTTTCACTAAAATCAACGTAAATTTCACGAAAAATTCCGTAATTTTGCATTATTTTTTCAATTTCTATGAAAAAGTTATCTTTTGTTATAAATTTTTTCGATTTATTTTTTGACGAATTATCTTCAATTTTCTGATAATAAATTTCGTCCAAAATATGTCTTGGTTCGCTCACAAACAACATAGGCTTAACGCTTTGCAAAATATTTAAAAACAAGTTTTGCTCAACATCACCATCGTTAAATTTTAGCATGGTAGAAACAATTTCAAGTTTATCAAGTTTGCTTTTATCTTCTGTTGTTATACTCTCAATTTCGTCACCAAAAAAATCAACAACATAAATATTGCTATTGTAGTTGACTTTCAAAATGTCACCTAATATAAGAAATTCATTATTGATTGGTTTTTCAGTTGTTCTTGTGAAACCTAAATTTATTAAACTAGAAAGCAAAAAGTCACGCTTATAATTTTCTCCAACTTTCAAGGTCAAATTCTGACTATAAATGGTTTGAAAATCAAATATATTTTGATTAATCGTTGATGGCAGAAATATCATTATATCGCTATCACCTAAACAATAGTCGATGACCTGTTTTGACAGATTTTCCGCTTTGTTAATTTCTCTTTCTTTTTTCTGCCATTCAAGCATCGAAAAATTAGTTTTAACAAATTCTTTCACGACCTGGACTTTATGTCCAAGTGCAATTAGCATATTTTCAAGATTGCCTGCCGAAATTAAATCTGGTGCTACAATCATAATTTTTTTATCAAAAAAATGATTTGTCGATGAAATCAAAATTGCTTTTTCACTATCAGTAAAACCCGACAAATCAACTTGCAAACCATTATTAATACTATTAAAAAAATTTTTAAATATCTTTAAATCTTTTAAAACTTCCATATCTTTTTATTATAAAATTTTGTCAAAAAGCGCGATTTTTGCGTCATTAATTGCATTGTCTATCAAAACTTTATTTTTTGGAGAAATATTTGACAAAACATAGTCAATAAGTTCCCCGCGTTCATCGCTATCCATTCCAATTCGAACACGCATAAAATTTTCGCTGCCAACACGCTCTGTTATGTTTCTAAGTCCATTATGAGTGCCCGCGCTACCATGCTCTCTGATTCTAAACTTGCCTGCTGGTAAATCAACATCGTCAACACAAACAATCACATCTTCTATTTTTGCGCCATATTTTTTCATCGCAGCTCTAACTGCATCGCCACTTAAATTCATGTAAGTATGTGGTTTAACAAAAACAAACTTTTCCTTTCCGTCAACTATTTTTTTAAGATTGTAAATTTTGCAAAGTTCATTTTTGTTAATTATTATTTCCGCAATTTCAGAGTTTAACGCATTTTTAAACGAAAAGTTAAGCCCCAAATCTTCTGCAATACTATCAACACACATAAAACCTATGTTGTGATAGGTTTTAAAATATTTTTGTTCTGGATTACCAAGTCCAACAATAATTTTCATTAACTTTCCTTTTCTTCTATTAACTCAAAAGGTCCTACAACCATATTTTCTGTTATTTTACTATTTTTCACATACGAACTTTTAATGTCGCAACCACTTGAAATTATTGATGAAATTATCGTATTATTTGGCTCTAAAATAACATTTTTGCCTATATATGTTTCGCCTTTCAACACATTATTAGGCTCAATTTTAGCACCACTTTCAATTATAACGCTTGCATCAATAAAAGTTGTATTTTTATCTTCAATAAACACACCATTGTGCAAATGAAAATCTAAAATTCTGTTTTTCAAAACATTGGTTGCTTTTTCTAAGGTATAAGCGTCACCAACAGCAAAAAATTCGTTTTCGCCGAAATCTCTTGTCATAACGCTTGAAACGCTTTCTGCATTTGAAATATATTCTGTATCAAAAACCCAACCACGATTAAGTTTTAAAACATTCAAATGTCTTATCGCAAAATAATCTAAAACTTCATGAATTGTGTTTTGAGAAATAAGCGGCGTGTCAGAATACAAAACAATAGTTGTTTTTTTATTATTTAAAAGCGGTTTAATAAGTGGAACAATATTTGAATGGTCATCACACGCGATTGTTTTAACTTCAAAATCTGAAACACTTTCCATTGTCCATTCATACATTTTTTTGCCACAAATTTCCAAATTATATGGTTTGATAACACCTTTAAAGTTCGCATTTCTATAAAGCAACACAATAGCCAAAACATCGTTTGAATAGTCCGTTTGCGTTTCTGTTTGAACACTTGTTTGAACTGAATTTTCGTCTAAATCAATCAGCACATCATCTAAAAGTGTGCTCTTTTCCATTTCCATAATTTCCATATATTTTATTGTAAAACAGATAGATTTTTTTGTCAACTATATTTAACTTTCAGGGCTTTTATGAATAAATTTTGTGCTTCTCCACAAGATATTTTAGGAGGTCAAAAATGGAAAAATCTGAAAATAATCAAGGCGTTTGCTGCGATGTTGAAGAATGCGTTCACAATGTTGACGGCTGTAATTGCGAAATGAACACAATCAAAGTTACATCTTGCAAAGAAAACGACGCTCACTTTTGTAAAACTTACGAATGTAAAAACGAATGTCAAAAATAACAAAAAACGCTTAACGCGTTTTTTATTTTGCCTTTTAAAATATACTTGACACAAAATGTAAGTAAAGTTATAATAATTATAATTTTATAGACCATTTTAGGAGCAAAAATGAACTACATTTTAGATGAAATTCCAAGGGGACAATTAAATAATGTAATTTTATCAACCATGCTTGACGGAGATAAGTATGGCTATGAAATTATTGAAGAAATCTCTAAATGGTCTAACGGAAAAATTGAACTTAAACAGCCAAGTTTATACAGCGCCCTAAAAAGGCTTGAAGCCAGTGAAATGCTCTCATCTTATTGGACAGATAGCGAACTCGGCGGCAATAGACACTATTATCGTTTGACTGACCTCGGCAGAAAAACTGCATCTTCATGGGCAGAAGAATTTATGCAATCAAAAGAAACGCCAAGCGTAGTTTTAAACACAAATCCAATTCAAGAAAAGAAAGAAGAACCAAAACAATTAAATCAAGACTTCACAATTCTTGACCAAGGAAATATGTTTCAACTTTTGAAAGAAGATAAAAAAGAAGAAGAACCTAAGCTCCCAGTTGTTGACGATAATAAACTAAATGAATTGCAATATAATTTATTTGATAAAATTCCAGTTCAAGAAACAGTTAAAGAGCAAAAAATTCAACGCGCAGCAAGAATTGCAAACCTAAATTCTAAATCTCAACTTGTTCAACTAAAACAATTTACTGAGAGCGATAGAAAATCAGAATTTGAAAAAATTAAACAAAATAATCAAAATAATTTCTTCAAAAGCGAAAAAAATGAGCCAAAAATTGAAAAAAAAGAAGATTTTTGCTTCATAAAAGATGATTACGAACAAAAGCCCGCGCAAACTACGGAAATTAAAAAACAAGATTTTGCTCCGAAACCAGAAGAGAAACAGGAAGAAAAAGTTGAATCAACTTTTAACATCTCAAAATATGCTTCCGCTCGCGATGGGTACTTCTTAGCTCCTGAAAAAACTGAATCAGAAGAAACAGAAGATAAAGAAGTATCAAAGCCAGAACAAAAACAAGAAGAAGTTTTTTATAAAAATGATGGCGTTTTCCTTAACGAATACGAAACCGCCACTGAACTTCCAAAAGTTAAAAAAATTGAGCCAATGAGTTTAAATATTGAAATTCCATCACCAAACGATACAATTTCTTTTAAAAACTCTCGCACAGAAAATCTTTTTAAGGCTCAAAAGGAAGAACCAACATCTTCGCCAAAACCTGCTCAAAATAATCAACCTATTAAACGCCCCGCTCAAAGACCAACCTTTTCAAGTTATATGGGTTTAAAAAATTATTACAATCATTTAGGAATACAATTTGACGAATATAAACAAGAAAACAAAAATACTGAATTAAATAAAAAACATATTTGGCTTGTAAATATTATTCGCTGTTCTGTTTTACTTTTTATATCAATTATTTTGAGTTTTGCACTTAATTTTGGTATAAAAACTGAATTATATGGAAGAATTGCATTCATTATAATTCCTTGCGTTATATTACTTATAGGTTTGTCTTATTCTGCAATTTATCTATATGAATGTAAACATCCAAAATCAAAATTGCCGGTACTAAATATAACATCAACTTTACATTCAATCATCGCATCTGTTTGCTTGATTTTAGTTGCAATCGCAATCAATTTAATGTTAGGATTTAACGCAAACACTGGTATAACCTATCTTCCAACTTTAATTTATCCAATAATACTTCTTGCAATAATTGCATTTAGTGTTCAAATTAATAAATTAGTTGAAAAAATTCTAATAAAGATTGAAAATAAAAACCACCAATAATTTGGTGGTTTTTTAAAAAATATTAGATGATTTAAAAATCTTTTAACACTTTTTTCAAACAAAAAACTTGGGTAAAAGGAGACCCCAAGTTTTTTGCAATACTTTAATTCACTATTTAATTTAAGTATCTAAAAATTTGCATTTATTAATTATCCTTGCAAGTATTCTGAATAATCGGTATTTGCATCATAGGCAGGGAGATCATCATATTGAGAGAGATCTAAATCTGCGGTAAGGAACATTAACATTGAATATTCACTAACACTAATTGTTGCATCCCAAGTGCCAGTAGCTTCATTGTATGTTATATTCGTTATACTATTAACAGACATAGAATCGTTTCCTAGTAACATAACTTCTTTAACTTCTTCTGTAAATCTTATTGTGTATTCTGCCTCTAATTCCATAGCAAAATTATCACTATTCCCATTATATTCAAAAACTTTTCCATTCACTGTATATATAGTAAACATTGGAACTGTACAGATACTTCCGTTAAAATATTCGTTAATCAATTTCCCGCAATAACCTGCATAATTTTTATCTTCATCAGACATATCTGTATAAGCTAATCCCATAGCAGACACAGTTCCTTTAAACCAGGTGCCAACAATATTGCTTGGGCCACTAAAATATTTATAAGTTTCCATTTCGCTTATTTTCGTAATATCCCCGAGATCGCTCATTTTTAAGAATATTTTGAGATTTGAATTGCCTGCTGCATATGTGTAATTAATCGTAAATTCTGAATAACCATCACCTTTTGTAACTTCTGAAACAACAAAATCAGTTATTTCTGTTGAAGCGTCAAAATCATATAATCCAACGCCAATCACATTTGTTGTATAAAATCTGATTTTGTATGTTCCTGTTGCAAATCTATATTTTACAAATCCTCGATTACTACTATTTGGAATACCTAACCAAATCAATTTATTTTCAGAATCATAAATTTCAATTTTTATTCCTGATCTTATCAAGTAATGAAATCCGTCATACTCGTCTGTACTTTCAAGTAAACTACTTACGGCATTTGCTGGTAAACCAGTAATAGAAACTTCAACTGATTCGCTTTCTGCTGGTTGATTTGGCAATATAAAAATCATCATAAGCCTTTCTTCATATGAACTATTTTCAAATCCAATATAGGAATAGTTAACTGTCGCTTGCGCTCTACCATTAACAATTGTTACATCGCCTGAAGCTTTTACTTCATACCTCCAGTTTACTAATATCCAACCAGTTGGCAATGAATTTTCAAATTCAAATGTGTATGTATTTGTTGTAAGTTTGTAAATACGAGTTTCATATGAAATTCCATAAGAAGAATTTCCACTTGTATTATATTCCAATTTATTGTTATTTAAATATGCCAATATGTTAAATCTTGAATGCAATTTATTATTACTCATTGAATTTAACAGTGAAGTATCTGTTAAATCTGAAAGACTTGTATGACCATTCCATAGTGCTTGAACTGCATCAATTTCTGCTTGAGTAAGTGAGCCTACGGAGACTTGATCTGTTAAGACTTCCCAACAAGCATAAATAGTTATTGTTCCTGAAATACCTTCAGAATTAATACTTATGTTCGCAGACCAATTATACTGACCATCTGTATGAGGTTTCAATGCCCATCCTTTAAATTTATAACCAGATCTTGCAAAATCATTAGCTGATGGCATATTTATAGATTCACCAAATTTCTTCTGAACCGAAGATGGTGCTGTTCCTTCTCCACCGTTCAAATCAAATATAATAGTTACCGTTTCTCCCCAAACTGCATACAATGTTTTACTTGAAAATTCTGTATAAGTTTGATCTACCTCACCATTTGTATATTCAATATCACCCCATGTAGGATTTTTACTAAAACTCCAACCTAAGAAGGTATAACCATCTTTTGTTAAAGTTACTTCTGGAATGTTAATTCTTCCATCTGTGTAAGTAATAATGTCTTCTGGAACTTGTCCTACACCTCCATTAGTATCAAATGATATTGTTAATGGTTGTTTCCAGATGGCGTATAAAGTTGTGCTTCCATAAGTATCCTCTTCATAGAAAGTTATATCTGTTGTGCCGTTTGCGTAATCAGTATAAGTTGAATTAGATTTCCAAGCCCAACCTGCGAACATATAGCCATCTTTTGTTAAACTTACTTCTGGAATATCAAAGCTTTTTCTTTCCCATACTTCGAAACTCTCTGGAAGTGTTCCTTCTCCACCATTTAAGTCGAAATTAATTGTTAAAACATTCTTCCAAACAGGGTATAATGTTTTAGTTTGTCCTTGATAGCTACTATACCATATATTGCTGTCATTCCATACATCAAAATTTGAACTACCTTGAGTCCACGACCATCCAGCAATGGCTTGTCCAGAGGCGTTTCTAATATTTTCTATTATTGAACCTACAACATCTGAAATTGTAAATGAATCATTATACCCAATTTTTATAATGTTTTCTTGTCCTTCAACTTCAGAGAAATCAAATATAATTTTAGCAACTTCACTTTCAGATTTCCAAACAGCATAGAGTTCAGTATAACCGCTGAAATTGCTGTATTTTTGTCCAATGCTATAATTTACATATGAACTATTCGCTGAAGTGCTCCAACCTACTAGATAATAACCTTCTTTTAAAATAATTCCTTTACCATCTGGGAATATAATACCTTCGTCAGCAAAGAATCCATTCATTGTAAAGCTTTGCGATTTTGTATCATCATTATAAAAAGTAATTGTTTGAGGCCCAGACCAAACAGCTTTTAACTTTCTATTTGATAAATTGAATGTGAAATTATCTCCTGGTTGATAAATTGTTGTTCCATCTGTCCAACCTTTAAATGTAAAACCATTTTCAATATTAGTTGGAGCTGATTTCAATACGCTAGTAATAGTTAACCCATCAGTCGTGCTTGTTTCAAATGATGATAATTCTGGTCCAGTTGCATTTACTCCATCTAAATCATAAGTAACGTTTAAAATTATCGTCGTTAAATTAGTACAACCTGAAAATGCAGAATCTCCAATAACTGTACAAGTTGATGGAATTGTAACTTTTTCTAATTTTAAACACCCTTTAAAACAATTTTTTGGAATTTTTGTTAGTCCTTCGCCTATAACAACTGAAACAAGCTGTTCGCATTGATAAAAAACCGATTGATCATCATTATATGTACATTCTTCCAAATAAACATTATCTGGTATTACAATTTCTGTTAGCCCACATCTTTCAAAAGCATCATTACTTATTTTATTTAGCATTTTAGGAAGTTTAATAAATTGTAAATTTTTACAACTTGCGAAACATTGAGATTTTATTTCGGTAACTTGATCTGGAATTGTTATTCCTGCTAATTTATCACATCCGTAGAATGCTCGGACTCCAATCTCTTTAACACTTTCAGGAATTGTAATTGATTTTATATAATCATTTTGATTAAATGCTTCCTCACCAACACTAATTACTGCAAGTCCATTTATTAATGAAGGGATATCATAATTTGTGTCTGTAGAAATATATTTAGAAAGAATTATTCCCCCATTTGCTTTTGCAAATATTGCTTTACTATCTGTTGCTAAATATGGATTTCCATCAACTATTGTCACATGAATTTGTGTAACATATTCAGGCAGCCATGAAACTTCAGCAATTCCTGAGCCAATATTTATTGATTCTATTCCTTTACATTCTACAAATGCTCCACTTCCAATACTAATCACGCTATTCGGAATATTAATTACAGTTAACCCTTGACAATTTCTGAAAGCTTGGAATCCAATTCTTTCAACACTATTTGGAATTATAATTGGAGTTTCAAATTCACATCCATAACTACCCATAGAACTAAAGGCGCTATCTCCAATATTTATAACACTCCCATCTATTGGAATTATACTATTTTTACAACCCAAAATTAAAGTTTTAGTTGCAGTTTTAATTAAACAATTCTTTTCACTATGATAAACTATATTGCCTTGCTTAACTTCTATGCTTTCTAAACTATTTGACTCAGCTATAGAACCAGAACCTTCAATACTTGTTACACTTTTGGGAATTGTAATTGATTTAAGTTTATAACATTGAGCAAAAGCTTGCACTCCAATACTTACTACGCCATCTGGAATGTTTATAGATAACAAATTAGAACTATGAAACGCACTTCGTCCTATAATTTTTACATTATTATTTGTAGAAAATTCTATTGAAGAAATCCCACAATTACTGAAACTTTCAACACCTATTTCAGTTATGCTAGAGGAAAGTTTAACTGATTCCAACGCCCCACATCCATAAAAAGTACGATAAAGTGTAGTAACTGCAAACTTATTCGAATCTTCGCTAATGCCTAGATATTTAGGGATTACAACTGTTGTAACGCCATCTTTAGGTTCAAATTTATTAAGTTTCGCTGTATAGCTATCTGTATTAGCATAAGTTGAAGCACCAAATGTTGATGCACTATTTCTTGAAATTATTGAAGATAATGTTGATGCGTCTACTTTGTTACCACTTTCATCTATAAGGTCAAAATACCATGTTCCTTGTTCATCTGTATATTGGAAATCACCATATTCAGAAGATGTTGATGTTATTGGTGATGGTAAGAAAAGATACAAGCCTGGTGCAGATACTTGCCATTTACCGTCAAAACCAACTGTTTCATGCCCTGTTGTTGATGGGTTGATAAGTTTGCTTGAAACATTATCTATTCCATACATAATTGTTGCTCCTGATGAGAATGCATCAGTTGCTATTCTATATTCAATATTTTCACTATTTGAAAGTGTTAATTTTAATTTTGAGCAACCATAGAAGGCTTTTGAACCGATTGTGATTGTCAATTTTTGTGTTGGGTTTCCTGAAATTGTGATTTCACCATCTTTTTTATCGTCTGAGATGATGTCATCGATGTCGATTTCTGGTTTTTCTTCATCTGTAATATCAACTTCAACTGGTTTTATAGATGTAGATATTTTCCAACCTTCTGCATTTGGATCTGCATCACCTTGGAGTGTTTCAAGTGTGAGATAAACTT
>CALBYO010000107.1 GCA_937889705.1 uncultured Bacillota bacterium
AAGCTTGCGATTCTTCCCCCGCGCCCCCTTCCAAACGCTTTTTAAGTTGATTTTTGTGCCCGCGGCACCTTTTTGCCCCCAAATTGACCGATTTGAACAAAAAAGGCAACAATGTTGCAAAAAGTCACGCGTGACAAAACAACCTACCTTAAAAGATAGGTTGCATAAGAAAAGATAAATGATTAATAAAGTGTGAAGACATTTGTCATGATTAAGAAGCCCAAAGTTAATGTTGTTATTACGCCTTGAATAATAAACATTATACTTGCGCCAATTTCAAATTTTTCTGATATCGCATATCCAAAAAAGGCAAACAACCATATAAGCGACCAAACAAGCCACATAACACCTGCAAAAGTTACGCCAGTTACAAGCAAGTAAATTCCAATCGCGATTGCACAGAGCGTTGCAAATAAGCAGAACCACCCAAAAGACCTTTTATCCACATTCATAACAGCATATATCGCCACAAAAAAGTTTGTAAAAGCAAACAATAATGCGCCAAAATAATGAATATTATGTGATGGCACGACATTTGTAACAAGTGCATAAATGTTAAAAATAGCAATCAAACTACCTGTTAAAATATTGATTAAAAATAAATCTTTTTTATTCCAGTTTTTTAATCCAACCATACCATTTAAAATCAAAGTTATGCCGACAAAAGCAAGAGATACTCCAACCATAAATCACTCCTTGCTTTGATTTTTGACAAAACTTTTAGTTTTTAAACAAATAAAAAAACGGAGACATCTCCGTTTTAATTTTATTGTTCTTTGCCGCATTTACTGCAAAATTTTGAATCTAAGTCTATTTCTGCGCCACATTCTTTGCAATATTTAGTTTCTTTCATACCTTGTTTGACTGCTTGCGCGCCAGTTTTGACTGTTGTATAGATTGCGTCTTTATTAATTTCCGCTTTGGTATTTGCTATTGAAGTTAAATCTTCTTTATTATCTTCTTGAATATGTTTTTGCAATTTGATTGCTGTTTTGTTAAGCACTGGAACGAGCCCCATCATCAAGCAAACAAATCCGATAAAAATCAAAAACGAACCTGGCATCAATGCTGCGACATTTGGCATAATGCCATCTGCCAAAACAGTATTTGCCAGTATAACTAAAATAATTCCTGCGACCATAAATATTGGAGCAAGAATTAACAATGTTTTAAAAACTTTTGGTTGAGTGTTTTTCATACGCATCACCTTAATATAATTGGTGGCTCACCCGGGATTCGAACCCGGGACCCCTTGATTAAAAGTCAAGTGCTCTAGCCGGCTGAGCTAGTGAACCATGCGAGCATTATATTAGCACAATAAAATGCCCGTTGTCAATGTTTTTAACAAAAATATTTCAAATATTTTTATTTTTTTACATTATTTTGCAATTTGTGTTTTTGCTGTTGCTACTAAGTTAGCAAATTCTGATGGATTTGAGATTGCAAGTTCTGCAAGAACTTTTCTATTTAATTTAATATCTGCAAGTTTCAAACCATACATAAATCTTGAATAAGAAATGTCGTTAGCATGGCAAGCTGCGTTGATACGAGCAATCCACAAACTTCTGAAATCTCTTTTCTTTAATCTTCTGCCGATATAAGCGTAGTTGCCGCTTTTCATAACAGCTTCCATCGCTACGCGATAAAGTTTTGATTTTGAACCACGGTATCCTTTTGCTTGTTTTAAAATTGCTCTACGTTTTTTGAGCGAGTTAACTGATCTTTTAATTCTCATAATTCACCTCTCTTATCCTTGAACCATCGTTTTGATAGTTTTTGAGTGTTTACCTTTCAAGAAACCTGCATTTCTTAAATGTCTTTTTCTCTTTTGCGACTTTTCTGTTAGGAAATGACCTCTATTTGCTTTTGCAAATTTAACATTTCCTGATTTTGAAATTTTAAATCTTTTCTTTGCTCCACTGTGGGATTTCATTTTAGGCATAATCTTTCTCCTTTACTTATTTTCTTTTTTAGGCACGATAATCATTATGATATTTCTGCCCATAATTTCTGGTTCTTTATCTATTGAACCGACTTCTTCTAACATACCGAAGAATCTGTGGCAAACATCGATTGCCATTTTTGCATACGCTTGTTGGCGGCCTTTCATTCTTAAAACAACTTTTATTTTGTTGCCTTCTGTTAAAAACCTTTTGCCGTGTTTAGCTTTAACTTCAAGGTCGTGCGTATCTATCGTCATTGAAAGTTGAATTTCTTTAAGTTCTGTTATTTTTTGATTTTTCTTCGCTTCTTTTTCTTTTTTGAGCATGTCAAATTTATATTTGCCATAGTCCATAACTTTGCAAACTGCTGGTGACAAATTTGGATTGACACAAACCAAGTCTAAGCCTGCTTTATTTGCATGGTCAAGAGCGCTTGATAAACTCATAACGCCGAGTTGTGAACCATCTTCGCCGATTACTCTAACTTCATCAGCACGAATTTTTTCATTAATTAATAGTTCCTTAAAAATATTGATATCCTCCCTTACGACGATTTTCCTTTAAAAAAAGGAAACGCAAAACGCTTCCTTTAACTCTTCTTAAAAAATTGATTTTAAGAAACCGAATCTAGCCCAAATGCTGACTGGTGAGAAGGGAAACTTCTGCTTTAACGGCATTAATATATCACAAATAGCGACCATTGTCAAGTATTTTTGCAAAAAAAATAAAAAAACTGGCTAAATTAGCCAGCTGTTATTTCGTCAACTTTTTCGCCTTTTAAAAAGTCTGGAATTTCTTCTTTGTCCGGAAGTTTAAAAGAAATATTTTCAAGCGCTTTTTGAATTTTCTCATCGATTCCAGCAACTTTTTCTTCAACTTCTTCGTTAAGTTTTGTAAGTTCCGCTTTACGCTCCATAAGTTCATTTTTTGTTTCTTCTTCTGGTGGAAGTTCGTATTCACGATACAAACTTTGAGTGTTTGTTTGTTCATCATAAAGCGTTGCAATTCTTTCCATAAGTTGTTCGCTATTAGGAAGTTCTTCAAGCGATGTCAAACCAAATCGTTTTAAAAATTCGTCTGTCGTTCCAAAAAGAAGTGGTTTACCAACTGCATCTTTCTTTCCAACAACTTCAATCAAATTATGTTCAAGAAGTGTTTGAACTGTATAGTCGCTGTTAACTCCCCTAACTTCTTCAATTTCAAGCCTTGTAATTGGTTGTTTATATGCAATGATAGCGATAGTTTCAAGAGTTGCTTTTGTGAGCGCCCTTTCACGAATTGGATTTAACACCGTTTCAATATACATCGCATTGTCTGGATTTGAGCAAAGTTGAATTTTGTTATTGTATTTAATAAGTTGAACGCCGCTTTGTCCGCTTAACCTTTGAGCAAGTTTGTCAACCGCTTTTTTAACTTTTTTGTTATCTATTTCCAATTTTTCAGCAATAAAATTTACATCAACACCTTCGCCAGCGACAAAAAGTATGCTGTAAATCACATCTTCCAAATTATTTTCCAATATCAAATCACTCATTTTTTACTCCACTTTCTTCTTGCGATTTTTCTTCATTTTTTGTAATTTCAATCTCGTCAAAAGAACTCTCTTGATGTATTGAAATAACTTGTTGCTTTAAAAGTTCCAAAATTGCAAGGAAAACATTTATAACTTCACTCTTTGTGCTGTCTGGCTCAAAAAGTTCTTCAAACTTAACCTTTTCTCTTATCAAAATAGCATCTTTAATCGCTGCCATTTTTTCTTGAACCGTGAACCTGTCACGAACAATTTTCTTTTCTTCCGCCTGCGTTTCTTCAAGGTGGACTTTATGTAAAATTTTTGTGAAAGCATCTAAAAGATTGTCCAATTTCATATCTTTTAGCACGATTTTATACTTATTTGCCGCAGGCTCAGGCTCTTTATACATTCTATTGATGTTTTCAATCGCCTTCAAATCTTCACTTGCTTCTTTGAAAAGTTTATATTCTTGCAAGCGCCTAATAAGATTGCTTTCGCTGTCCTCTTCCTCTGGCTTAACATCGTCAAGCCTTGGCAAAAGTTTTTTACTTTTAATTTCAAGAAGCGTTGCCGCAACTTCAATAAATTCACTAGCCTTTTCCATGTCAAGAGTATCTATCTCGTCCATAAAAGCAAGATATTGCTCCGTTATGTCAGAAATTTTAAGCGTAGTAATATCTAACTTTGCTTCCTTGATAAGGTGCAACAATAAGTCCAAAGGCCCTTCAAAATTTTCTAACCTAACTCTGTATTCCCCTTCCTCTGGGATTGTCATCTGCAATTCTTCGTCTATCATATCATTACCCCCCAGAAGTGAACAAATACCCACTCAAAACCATATATCACCCAATTAAAGATGTAACTAAATCCGCCTGTCAAAAACAATATAACCAATATGATGTTGCCGTATTTTATCATGAAATTTGAAAATTTATTGTCATATTTCAAAAATGTGTTGATAAAATTAAAACCATCAAGTGGGTAAATTGGGAATAAATTGAACACACCAAGCGAAATGTTTATCATAAATGTAAATTCAATTAAATAATACACAAAATTGTAAAATAAGTTAGAACTTGCAATAAGCCCGCCGCTGACCATTAAAATTGGACAAAAGAAAAACGCTATCACAATGTTTGTAATAACACCAGCAAGCGAAACAAGCGCCATGTCACGCTTGTAATTTCTAAATTTAAGCGGATTTACATGCACTGGCTTAGCCCAACCAAAACCCGCAACAAGCAAACAAAATGTACCAAGCGGATCTAAATGTTTTAAAGGATTAAGCGATAGCCTACCTTCCGCTTTTGCCGTTTTATCACCACACCAATATGCAACCAAGCCATGCGCAAGTTCATGAATTGAAAGTGCAAAAGAAATTGCGATTAAATAAGCGCAAATTATAATTGCTATTTGATTTGCTGGCAAACCTGTGTGCCAAAGATAATACAACATACTTGTTTAGTATAACAAACAAATTTAACTTTTGCAAGTGTTTAAAAGTTAAATAACTTTCATGTCATTGTAGCGTGCCTTGTCAACAATCATCATTTTTTCACTTGCAATAAATTTAATAAAAATATCATTCAAAAATGGCACCGAATAGAGCCTTCCATTTTGATTTACAACAATCACATCAGCCGCGCCGTACTGCTCAATGTCTTCAATCTCACCAATGTTTTGACCCGTCTCATCAACAACCTTTGCACCAATCAAATCTTCAAAATAAAACTCGTTTTCTGCAAGTTCGTTCAAATCATTTCTGTCAACTTCAACATCAAGTCCGCGCATATTTTCTGCCAGCGTCCTATCTTCCACACCAACAAATTTAGCAAAAATTCCGTTCGGCTTATTCTGCAAATCTGCAACCGCATATTTCCTGCCGCCAACAACCATTTCCTTTAAATTTTTAATCTTTTCAAATTCAATGTCTAAGTTCAATTTGACATCACCCTTGATGCCCTGCGCTTTCGCAATAGTTCCAATTTTCATAATTTCTCCGCTCAAATTTTAACCGATTTGCATTATTTTGCCAAATATTTATAAAAATTTCTTAAAATATTGACAAATTTGATAAATGTGATACAATATCAGCGTTAGTTAGCCAGACGGTCGCATGCGCTTGTAGTGAGATGCATGAGGAAAGTCCGAGCTCCATAGAACAAGGGTGCCAGTTAACTGCTGGTGAAGGCGACTTTAAGGAAAGTGCAACAGAAATAAACCGCCATGCAAATGGTAAGGATGGAAAGGTGGAGTAAGAGCCCACCGCCCCGTTGGTAACAATGGGGGCACATGTAAACCCCACCCGGAGTAAGGTTAAAAATGGCAAAAGGGCTGTTCGTCCGTCATTTAATAATACCGCTTGAACATAATGGAGACATTATGTCTAGATAGATGACCGCCAAATACAGAACTCGGCTTACAGACTAACTATCTGAAATACAAAAAAACTCTCTCGGTGTGAGAGAGTTTTTTATTTCCTGGTTTTAAGATTTATGCTATCGCGCCTGTATATTTGTAATATTTTCCGTTTACATCTTCAATGCCACTTTCATTGTAAAGCGTGTCATCTACTTTTGCAAAGCCTAAACCTGTAACTATTGTCGCATCTGCACTGTCAACATAAATTGTTGTTAACTTGCTGCAACCGCTAAACGCACTATCTCCAATTGTAGTAACGCTTGATGGCAACACAATACTTTCAAGACTTGAACAACCCTGGAAACAATAATCAGAAATTGATGTAATATTTCCTTTAATAACCACTGAAGTTAAACCGCTACAGCCCAAGAATGCAGACATCCCTATATTTGTCACACTCTCTGAAATCGTAATTGAGGTTAAATTTTTACAATTTTGGAAACTATTACCTATTTCAGTTACTGAAGAAGATACAATTACGTCAATAGTCTTCAAATTACTATCGTATTCAAAGATACTTTGCAAACCATATGAATACTCTCCATCTTTTATCACTGGTGAATTATAATAAATCTTTACATAAGCTAAATTACTCATGCCGTTAAAAGCGCCTAATCCAATCTCTTTTACATTTTCAGGGATTGTTAAGTTTGTAACACCCGTACAAGATTGGAAGGCTTGTTTACCAACTCTCTCTACTTTAGAATTAAGGTTTATTTCTGTCAGCGCATAACAACTATAAAATGCACCATCCCCAATTTCTACTATTCCATTTGGTATCTTTATATCAGCTTTATAACATCCGTTAAATGCATATGCGCCTATCTTTTCAATTCCCTCTGGTATAATTACTGCTGTCAAAACTCTATTGTTTGAAAATGCATTATCACCTATTGTTTTAACTGGATAATTTATACCATTCATAATAAGTGTACTTGGGATAGTATATGTCGCATCAGATGAAACATATAAAGATAAACTTAATTCATTGTCAATTTTGCTAAAAAATGCTTTTCCATCTGTTGCTAAATATTGATTGGCTTCAGAAATATTAATGGTATAAGCATAAGACTTCGTCCAACGGTACTGAGGAAGCCACGATACATCAGAAACTCCCGAACCAATAGTTATTGACTCTATATCGCCCTCCTCATAATAATCCGGTATTGCACCTTTCTCAATTTTTTTAATGCAATCTGGAATTACTATATTTTTTTTGGAAAAACTTGAAACATCTAAAGCTCCGTAAACAATCTTGTTTACACTTCCGTCATCTGGAATAAAACTCCCTATTATTAAAGTTTTTGTAGAAGTTTCAATTAAACACTTGTTTCCCTTGTCACTATAATTTTCATTTTCAGAATTTACGGTTATAGATATTAAATTTTGGCATCCCACAAATGCAGAAAGGTCAATTTTTGTAACAGTCTTCGGAATTTCAATAGAAACTAATTCGTCACAATCCCAGAAAGCATGTTCCCCTATTTCAGTAACACCATTAGGCAATGCCAATGACCTTATATTGCAGCCCCAAAATGCTTGGTAGCCAATAGATTTAACATTTTTAGGAATATCTAACGATAATAGATTATAACAACTTGTAAACGCATAGGCGCCGATTTCTGTCACAGATTCTGGC
>CALBYO010000108.1 GCA_937889705.1 uncultured Bacillota bacterium
CAAAAGTTAAAACTCAAATTGATAATAACGATGTATTTGCAAAAAATCTGCTCAATAAATTTAAGTGCGTAAACAATTTGCTCGCACAGGAAATTTCAAAAGACGATGAAGTTAACAACTATAAAAAGTATTTCAATAAGCAAAAGTTTTTCTTCATTGGCAGAGATATTGATTCAACGCTTTCGTATGAAGGTGCGCTTAAATTAAAAGAAATTGCGTATGTTCACGCGGAAGGTTATGCAGCAGGCGAATTGAAGCATGGAACACTTTCGCTACTTGACGAAAATTCGCTTTTAATCGGTATAATTACGCAAAAGAAAATTCTTGAAAAGACTTTAAACGCGGTTCATGAAGCCAAAGCGCGCGGAGCAAGCGTCCTTTTGATAAGTCAATTTGATATAAGTTCTCAGGCGAACGATTTTATACAACTTCTTGGTGATGATGAATTAATTTCGCCAATTTTGGCAGTGATTCCATTGCAGTTGTTCGCCTATTATATGTCGCTAAATAAAGGCTACGACCCAGACAAGCCACGAAACTTAGCAAAATCGGTGACCGTTGAATGATTTTTGAATATTAAATGATTTTTTCAAGATAATAATTCTATGAAATCATCGAACATACAAAAGTTGATGCAACTTATAGGTGCAAATCCAGACATAATTCAAAAAAATATTAAGTGTTGCGATAAAAACATCACTTTAATATTTTTTAAAAGTATGATTGACGAAAATTTGTTTGTATCTGGCATTTTAAAGCCTTTAACAGAATATAGCACCAAACTTGAAAGTCAAAAGAGCGTTGTTTTGTCATTGGACAACATTCAAAGAGAACTTTTAGTGACAGCCGACATTGAAAAATTGAAAGACTTGAAGGACATGAAAAATGCCGTTTTGAGAAACAAAGTTTTATTATTTGTTGACGGCGACAAAAATGCTTTGGCGATTGATATTGAAAGTTATCCTGTCCGATTGCCATCGGAGCCACCAACTTCGGCGGTTATAAAAGGCCCAAGAGAAGGCTTTGTTGAAGATATAAAAACGAATATAACGCTTTTGAAAAGGCGATTTGCGTCTGAAAATTTCACTTATGAAGAAATGAAAGTTGGTAAATATTCTCAAACGCGTGTTGCAGTTGTTTACATAAAAGGCATTACAAATAAAAGTATTGTTCGTAGTATTAAAAATCGAATTTCCAAAATTGATATAGACGGAATTATAGATTCGTATTATATTTTAAAGTTTTTGGAAGAGAAAAAACACTCAATTTTTAGGCAAGTTGGTTCAAGCGAAAAGCCTGACATTGTGTCTGCAAAATTGCTTGAAGGCAGAGTTGCCGTTATTGTTGACAACTCGCCAATAGTTCTTACGCTTCCATACATGTATGTGGAAGATTTGCAGTCCAGCAACGACTATTATTCAAGTTATCAATATTCAACATTTATCAGATTGATTAGAATGTTAGGAATTTTTATAGCGATAATTGTTCCTGGCTTTTATTTGTCGTTAAGGTTTTATCATTACAACTTGATGCCGTTTAAGTTTTTGGTCACCATTGGAAATTCGACGCAGAATGTGCCGATGACACCATTTTTGGAGATAATTTTCATTCTCGCTTTGTTTCAACTTTTATACGAAGTCAGTTTGCGGTTGCCAAGATATTTGGGACTTGCAACAAGTATTGTTGGTGCGTTAATTTTGGGCGATACTGGCGTTAAAGCGGGGCTTATTTCTCCACCAGGCGTTTTGATTATCGCGCTTTCAATGATTTGTATTTACACTGTTCCTGACCAATCTGACCAGTTAAATTTGGTCAGAGGTGTTTTTATTGTTCTAGGCGGCGGAATGGGAATTTTTGGAATTATAGCTGGTTTTATTTTCATAATTGGATATTTAAATAGTTTTTACAACTATGGCAGCCCATATTTAGCACCATTTTCACCATTTGTTAAAAATGATTTACAAGACGCGATTTATAAAGCAACGATAGTTGATATGAAAAAGCGTCCAGAATCGCTTCACAATAAAAATAAAGTGAGGTTGAAGAAATGAAACAAGAAATTACAAGTCGCCAATTTGCAATAATGATTGCAATGTCAATTTTAACTTTTAAACTAACATATTTGCCATCCTTTTTGTTTGATTTTGCTGGCAAAGACGGTTTTTGGGCTTTTTTGATTTCACTTTTTGTTGATTTGCTAACATTTTTTATCATTATGCCTATATTTTTAAAACACAAAGAAGAATCTTTTTCACAATTTTTGGAAAAAAGAATAGGTAAATTTGCGTCTAAAATCGTTTATCTTTTGATATTTTTATTCTTCTTGATGAAATTGATTTATGTTTCTAATATTGGCTATTTTTTTGCGCGTGAAGCAATTTTCCAAGAAGCGCAATACATTTTGTTTTTGTCAATATTGTTTATTACAATCAATGCTTTGTTTTTGTTTAAAATTAATTCTTATGCCAGGACAAGCGAGTTTTTCTACTTGTTTTTAATTGCGTTTTTCTTTGCTTGCATTTTCTTAGGAATTTTAACAGCGCCAAATCGTGGATTTTTCCCACTTTTTGAACATAGTGCTAGCGACATTTTTACCGCTTCATGGAAGTCAATCTTTTGTTTTGGCGACTATTTGTTTATCTTGCCTTTTATGGGAAAGGTGCAAATTGAAAAGAAATTTAAAAGACAACTGGTGTTTTATATGTCAATTTCTTTTATATTGCTAATTACATTTATGTTAACATTCTTCATCGCTTTTAGATACACAGGTTTCCTTCATTTACCTGCTATTACTGATATTGTTGAATTTGTTCCATTGTCTTCAATTATCGAAAACCTCGACTTATTGCCTATAACTTTGATGCTGTCACTTTATGTTTTCCACGGCGGGTTATTCATGTTTTGCATGGTCAACTCGGTGAAAGATATATTCAAATTCAAACATAAAAGATATGATACTCGCTGGCTGCTTTTGGCGGTTAATTTGTTGGTTATTCCGCTGCTTTTATTCGTTTTTAATAGTTACGATTCGCTAATATATATCGCTCAAACATATTTTGTTTGGATAACTGCATTTTGCATGTTCTTAATTCCAATATTTTGTTTTGCAATTTCGTTTAAAAGAGTCAAAGAAGCACAAAGCAAACCAACTTGGGCGGTTAAGGTTTCTGATGAAAACTTGAAATGGATAAGTCAGGCAGCAAAATTCAAAGAGCAAATTGCTTTGACCAAAAAATATAGTTTTGGAGGGCAAAAAGCATGAAAAAGTTCTTTAAATTTATATTTGATAGACCAATTTTGATTTTATTTATTATAATCTTGTTAATTTTTGTGCCACCTATGTTTATTATGCAACCACAATCGCAAATCAAACTTATTGCCAGAACTCTTGGTATTGATAAAGTTGGTGATGAATTTGAAGTCACAATCATCTATTATCAACCATCTATAAGTCAAGCATATACAGAAAGTTATAATTTGGTGTCAGCAAAGGGAAGTTCGCTTTCTCTTGCTCTTGATTTGGCCGCAGATTACACAGGCAAACAGTTGGTTCTTGCACACATGAACAATATCGCTGTCAGCAATGATGTTGCTCAGGAAAATTTAGTTGAATATTTAAACCATTTAGTTAGGGCATACACAATAAACAATTCTATAAATGTTTTTGTTACAAATGTGAATGCAAAAGACTTTTTGGAAGACACGCTGAAATCGCATGGCAAAACCGCAAATCAAGAAAGCGGAATTGTTGAACATAATGATAGATACATAGTCGGAACATCAAGCAATGTTGAAAATGTGATGCTTTCAAGTTATGGACCAAACAAAACTGCGCTTATAGATATGTTAAATGTAAGCGAAAACGAAGGCGAAGATTTGTCTGGCGGTTCGCAATCCAATGCGGCATCAAATAGCGGCGATGGCGGCTCGGGCGGCGGTTCTGGCAGTGGCGGAGAAGAAAATAAGCCAAAATATTTGGCAAATGATGGCAGCGTGGCTATTATCCGTGACGGCAAAAAAGTTGGCGACTTAACAAGACAAGAGGTCGAAGCCTTAAATGTTATAAATGGCGCAAATGAGTGGCCAAAAATCGAACTCAAAAATTACAGCGATGAGAACTTTAATAACGCAACCATAGTGTTTAATGTTCCAAATAAGTATGTTAAATATGAAGCCTATTTTGACGGCGATACTCCAACAGTTTTAGTAAAAACAAATATGCTTTTAACAGTTTACGAAGTATTGCAAAACAGTCAAACACAAACAATATTTTCGCCAAAAAATTTGTATTTGAATGAAACAATGCAGAAAGCCATTGCGGACAAACTTAAATCTGATTTTTATCCTGTCTATCAAAAATTGCAAGATTTAAATGCTGACGCTTTTGATTTTTATTCATTGTTCCATAAGAAATGCCAAAAAGAGTTTGATAACTATTTGCAAAGTTTGGAAAATCCAGACGAATATATAAAAGGTGTAAAGGTTATTTTGCAAGTGGAAAGTAAAGGCAAATAAGAATAAAATTTGATTAATTCAAGATAATAAATTAAAAAATGGAGAAAAATTATGGATAAATCAAAAAAAATTAGATTAATCGTGCTTATTTCGTTGATTTTTGTGCTCGTTGCAACATCAATTTTGTATGTCGTTTTGATTGTGAAAGATAATCGTGTTGCAAACGAAACAGCAACAACCGAAGAAACAATAGCAATTCAACAAAGACTAAAAGATCTTGGCTATTTTAATAGCGAAGTCACTGGCTATTATGGAAGCATAACTCGCGAAGCGGTTAGGAGATTCCAAGCAGACTATGGTCTTGCACAAACAGGAGAAGTAAATTCAACAACTGCTGATTATTTAGGAATAAATCTCGGCGGGCAATCAAGCAATGATCTTTATTTGATTGCAAAATGTATTTATGCCGAAGCTCGCGGCGAGCCTTATGTTGGGAAAGTCGCGGTCGGCGCGGTTATTTTAAATCGCGTTGAAGACCCAAATTTCCCAAACACAATTTACGGCGTTGTATATCAACCTTGGGCATTCACAGCCGTTTATGATGGACAAATAACTTTGGAACCTGACGAAGAATGTTATCAGGCTGCTCGCGATGCGATGAATGGCTGGGATCCAACTTATGGTTGCATTTATTATTACAATCCAGCAACGGCAACAAGTCAATGGATATTTTCAAGACAGGTTGTAACGCAAATCGGCAAGCATGTGTTTGCGATATAGGAGGTGATTATGGAAAATGTTAAAGAAGAAAAAACCACTTTATCTAAAAAATCTGTCATAACCTTGATTGTTTTTACAATAGTTCTGGGCATTTTAGCAATAACATTTTGCGTTTTGTACGCCGTTGACATGACAAAACTTGAACAAACTTCAATTAACTTGGAAAATGTTTATCAAAGAACTTTTTATGATTTGGTCGATAATGTCAACAATACAGAAATAAAAATGAGCAAACTGCTTGCATCAACAGACAATAATTATTCAAATGAATTATTGCTTGAAATAAACGATAATTTAACAAGTGCACAAAATCAACTCAGTTATTTGCCAATCTCTATGAATGGAATTGGCGAAACAACAAAGTTTATCAACCAATTAGGCGGATATACTTCAACGCTTGCTAAAAATACAAAATCAGGCAAAACGCTTACAACCGAAGAAAGGGTAAAGTTAAGAGAACTTTATAATTCGATATACGGCATAAAAGTCAAATTAAATCAAATATCAACAAAAATTAATCAAGGATACAACATTTCAGATAATGCAAATCCTGGAAAAGAAGAATACAACAAATTTACGCAAAATCTCAGACAAATAAAGAATAACGACCAAGATTACCCATCAATGATTTATGATGGTCCATTCTCAGACTCAACTTGTAACAAAGAGATAAAAGGTTTAAATTTTGAAGAAATTTCAAAACAAGAGGCAGAAAAAATTGCAAAAGAAATTTTCAAAAATGCAGATGTAAAATTTTCAAATGAAACGAACGGCAAGTTTCAAACTTATGACTTTAATGTTATGCAAAATGATTTAAATTTATATGTCCAAATTACCAAAAAGGGCGGTAAATTGCTTACTATAAGTTCAAAAAATAACAGAAATGCGGAAAAAATCAGCCATAACGAAGCGATAAAAATCGCGGAAGATTTTGTTTCTAACTTGGGAATTTCCAATATGAAATGCGTTTGGACAGACAAGATTCAATCTGATGTCTATTTGAATTTAGCACCAGTCATTGACGATGTTATAATTTATCCTGATTTAATCAAGGTTAAAGTCGATTTAGATAGCGGAAGCATAGTTGGCTATGAAGCATGTGCATACTACACAAACCATGTTGAAAGAAATTTGCAATCTGCCAAAATTTCAAAATCAGCAGCAAAAAGTAAGATTGACAGCAAATATAAAATTGAAACAATAAAACTTGCGCTTAGTCCAATCGAATATAAAGGCGAAATTTTAACTTATGAGATTAAGTGCAAATATCAAGGTTCAACATACTATATTTTCATAAACGCGATAACTGGTGCGGAAGAAAATATTTTGAAAGTGATTGAAACGCAAAACGGAAATTTATTAATGTAATTAAAAAAACACGAAATTTTCGTGTTTTTTTATCTAAAAAAGTTCTCTGGGTGAATAACATGTTCTTCTTTTATGTCCATATCCGAAAGTCTTTTGTCTGCAAGAACGATTGCCTTTTTAATTTTTGAATTCCCATATTTCTTTTGAATTTTATTTACACAACTTTCATATTCTTCAAGTTTTTTCTCTTTTTTGTCGTCAATTAATTTTTCTTGAATGTTGCTGTCCCATTTTAAACCACCAACCGAAACGCCAGCACCACGAAGAGCAATGTCGTCAAAATTGAAATTCTGCAAAATCAGATTATAAGCGATGTCGGTGAGTTTGGTAGAAGAAAGTATGTGAGAATTAATCCGCTTCTGCCAGCCGTCTGATGATAAGTCTGTTTTTGTAATATGTGCATGAACGACACAAAAACCTTTTATGCACAAATCTCTTAGCCTTGAAACAACGCTTTCGGATAGTAATGTCAATATAATTTTTAACTCTTTTTCGTTTGTTATGTCTTTGTAATTTGTCATGCTGTTGCCTATTGATTTTATTGGAATTTCATCTTCAAGGTTTCTAACAGGCGACATATCCTTGCCATTAGCAAAATCGTGTAAATATTCGCCCCATTTTCCCAGTTTTTTAATAAGCAAATATTTGTCAAACTGCGCTAAATCGCCGATAGTAAAAATGTTTAGATGATTGAGTTTCTTTTTAGTTTTTCTGCCAACATATAGCAAGTTTTCGCATGGCAACTGCCAAATCAATTCTTTATAATTATTTTCAGTGATTTCTACAATTTCATCATTATCTGCTAAATCTGAACCCAATTTTGCGAAAATTTTGTTAAAACTAACGCCGATTGAAACAGTTAACTTAGTTTTTTTGTAAATTTCATCTTTGATTTTTTTTGCAATATCCATAGGTGAACCAAGCAGGTTAATGCTTTGAGTTATGTCGAGCCAACTTTCGTCAATGCCGAATGGTTCGATGAAGTCTGTGTAATTTTCAAATATTTTCCTTACAATTTTGGAGTATTTCATATAGAGCGGAAAATTGGCGGTGATTGTGATTAAATCGGGCGCTAAATTTCTGGCTTCCCAAATGGTCATGCCTGTTTTAACTCCCAATTTTTTTGCCTCTTTGCTTTTGGCAAGTATTATGCCGTGTCTATCTTCTGGCGCTCCGCAAACTGCAACATTTTTACCTTGCAAATCTGGATTTATCATACATTCTACGGACGCGTAAAAATTGTTTAAATCAACATGTAAAATTGTTCTCACATATTAATTATTTCTTTTGTTTACTAAACTAAACATAAAAAAACAAGATGAAAACATCTTGTTTTTAAAATTATTCTTTTTCTGAATCTTGTTTTTTTGCTTGCTTCTTTGCTTGTTTTGCAGCGTTATTTGCTTTTTTGATTTCATCGTTAATTATTTTCTTAACGATTGTTGCAGAACGAGATTTTTTGCCGTCTGGATTTGGATATTCTTCATTCAAAACATCGTTTAAACGTTTTTTGTATGATTTTCCATAATCTTCTTCGCGTTGTTCAATAAATCTGTCTATCACTTTGTTAATTGTTTTTTCTTTTGCGTCTTCATTACAACAGGAGCGAACAAGTTAAGTTTATTTTTATTTTTCAAAACAAATATCAAACTTTGAACAGGGGACACGATTGCATTGTTTGTGCCTTTAATTTGTTGTCTGTCTTTATCAGTGATAATAAATGAGTCAACAATTCCTGGAAGTTCTTGTTTAAGATTTGTTATGCCTGCAAGAAGTGCTGGACCTGTTAAAGCGTGTAAAACTCTTTTTGATTTTTTAGGTGCTTCAACGGCTTCTTTTTCAATTTCAATATTATATGTTTTTTCAAGGTTAGAGCAGTTGAACAATGCTTGCAAAACATCTTTTGGATTTCTTGTGTATTTATAACCCATTTTTTCCATGTTTTCAACAATTCTTTCAACTGTGAAGCCTAATTTGCTTGCAATATTCTTTGCAACTTCTTCTGTTATGCTTGTGATGATTTTTGTTACATTATTGCCATAAGTTGCAACAAGAGCTAAGTCGTTTGAAATTTGAAGTTTTAATGCTTCGTCAATTTTGTATGAAACTTCTGGATTTCCCATGTCTGTTGCTCTCATAATAGCAAGAGTGAGAACATCGTTGGTTACATTTTCGATTTTTTCAAGTTCAACTTTGTTGAAATTCTTATTGAGTTCAGCGTATTTTTCTGCGTTTGCTGCTTTACATTCTTCAATCATTTTTGTTGCTACTAAACTTGCAAGAACAACAACTCTATCATTTTCGTTTAAAGAATAAGTTGAGTTAACATTTAATTGATTGTAAACATCGTATCCGTTAGCAGTTTTTGCAAAATATTTGCCGTTTGTTGAAACATATTTGAAATCGAAAGTTGTGTTCAATTTTTCGCCAAATAATTTAACAAGTTTTTCATATCTTGGGCAGGTTGTTTCGTTGCCAACATAGATTGATTTGCTTGAAAAATTTGTTACTAATGGGAATTGAATTCCGTTAAAACTTGTTGGGAGAGAAATCAAAGCGTGAGCAGAATATTTATTTTCTGCGTAAGGTTCAATTTGCGATACAATGCCTCTTACTC
>CALBYO010000109.1 GCA_937889705.1 uncultured Bacillota bacterium
CATCATCTTGTGCTGCTGCTTCAATTCTAATTCCACCATCACTAGTTTTAGAAACAAAAGCATTGTTCATATTTTTAGTTGACAAAATGCTTTCAATTCTTTTAAAAGTGTCGTCTAACTTTGAATTATAGTCTTCGTCAGACATTCCTTCTGGCCTAACCGCTGTGTAGTCTGCATAGACGCCACCATCATAGTCTAGACCTTTATAAATTGCTTGTGCAAAACCCATGTATTTGTAATTTTTCCCTGCAACATCGAATGAAATAAAGGAAAAAATTAAAGCGAGTGCTGTTACTACACTGACAATACACATGGTTAATATTGCTTTTTTCTTACTCATGTTCGCTTCCTTTTTTGTAAATTTTACTTTTTAAGTATATTAATTTTTTTGTTTATGTCAAACATTTTTAATCATTTGTTCAAACTCTTGCTCAGAAATGACTTTTATTCCCAGATTTTGGGCTTTTGCAAGTTTACTGCCAGCATTTTCACCAGCCAAAACAAAGTCTGTATTTTTTGAAACTGACGATGAAACATTTGCCCCAAGATTTATTAAAATATCTCCCGCTTCATTTCGAGTATAATTTTGTAAACTACCAGTTAAAACCACTGTTTTGCCAGTAAAAGCATTATTTTTAACAATTCTATCTTCCTGCTCTTCAACTTGAACGCCGACATTTTTTAATTCGTTTATTTCTGATAGATTTTTCTCGTCCCTGAAATAGTTGTATACACATTCAGCAACAATATCTCCAATGTCGCGAATTGCCAACAATTCTTCTTTTGAAGCATTTTTTAGATTTTCAAGATTTTTGAACACTTTTGCTAAGTCGCCAGCAGTTTTTTTACCAACATTGTCAATACCAAGTGCAAAAATAAAATTACTTAACTTAACTTGCTTACTTTTTTCAATCGCGTCTATCAAATTTTGCGCTTTTTTATCTTTAAACCCTTCCAAACTTAACAAATCTTGCAATGTCAACTTATATAAGTCGCTTGGCTTTCTAACATTCAACTTTTCAAAGAACATTTCTGATGTTTTGTCGCGATAACCTTCAATATTCATGGCATCACGACTTGCGAAGTGCGTTAAAGTGTCTATCACTTGTTCTGGACATTCATCGTTTTTGCAAAACAAGTTTGCGCCTATTTCAACAAGTTTTTCTCCGCAACTTGGACAAACTGTTGGAATTTCAATTTCCTTAGAAGTTGGATACTCCTCTGCCAAACCTAAAATTTCAGGAATGACTTCATTACTACGCCTTAGAAAAACTCTTGAACCGATTTTAACTTGTTTTCTTTGAATGTCACCTACATTATTTAGCGTTGCGCGTTTAATTGTCGCCCCAGCAAGTTCAACAGGCTCAACAACTCCGATTGGAGTGATTTTTCCAGTTCTACCGACCTGCCAAACAACATCTTCCAGCATAGTTGAAATCTCTTGCGCTTCAAATTTGTAGGCAATCGCCCATCTTGGGAATTTCGCTGTGTAGCCCATTTCTTCGCGATATGCGATTTGGTTTGTTTTGATAACCATTCCGTCCATTAAAATGTCCAACCCAGACTTGATTTTATCAACTTTATTGATAAGTTCTTCAATGTTCTTGATATCTTTTTCAATATGGAAAAAGTCCGAAACCTTAAAGCCATTATCTTGCAAAAATTTGATGCTTTCTTCTTGCGTTTTGAAGTTTTTGCCTTCAATGTAATTAATTGAATACACAATCCAATCCAAATTCCTTGATGCTGTAACCTTTGGATCTAAATTCCTAATTGCACCAGCAACCGCATTCCTTGCATTTTTAAGTGGCTCAGCGGCAGTTTTATTGTATTTTTCAAGATTAGACAACGATATTAAACCTTCGCCTTGAACAATTAATTTGCCTTTAAAGTCAATTTCAAGCGGAACAGACTTAATTGTTTTCACTTGCTCGGTTACATCTTCGCCTACTTTGCCGTTCCCTCTTGTTCCTGCACGTTTAAACAAGCCGTTTTCATATTCAACAACAATCGAAAGCCCGTCAAACTTGTATTCAACAGAAAATTCCGCGTCTGGAAAGTCTTTTTTAACACCATTTACAAAGTCTTCAAGTTCTTCAAAAGAATTACATTTTTCCAAACTGAAAAGTGGCACATCATGATTAAATTTTTTAAAGCCCTTTAATATTTCTCCACCAACACGATTTGATGGCGAATTTGGATAAACAACGCCTGTTTCTCGCTCTAATGCTTGGAGTTTATCATATAGCCTGTCGTACTCAACATCGGATATGGTTGGTTTGTCTAAAACATAATAATTTCGAATATGCACATTGAGTTCTTTAATCAAATCTTGCATTTCTTGTTCTTGCTTTTTATTCATGTTTAATATTATAAACTTTAAATTTAAAATTCAAAAGCATTTTGATTAAATTTGTAATTTAAAATTATTGCATAGTACTATGCAAACATATAATTTGAGTGCTATGCATAGTACTATGCAAATCGCTATACTATACAATAATAGGCTTGAATAACAATTTGATGGTATTATGCATAAAAAAAAGCACTTTAAATTTATAAAGTGCTTTTTGTGATTATAACTATCTGTTGAATTTTTTATTAAATTTCTCAACTCTACCACTTGTATCAACAATTTTTTGTTTACCAGTGAAGAATGGGTGGCATTTGTTACAAATATCAATTTTGATAACATCGCCTTCTGCTGTTGAGCCTGTTTTGAAAGTGTTTCCGCAAGCGCAAACAACATCAACTTCATGATAGTTTGGGTGTCCGTTTTCTTTCATATTTACCTCACTAAAATTTTTATTTTTTAAGCTTTGCTAACAAGTTTAAAGTCTACTCTGCCCTTATCGTCTATTTTAAGAACTTCAACTTCAACTTCGTCGCCAACTTTAACAACATCTTCAACTTTTTCAACTCTCTTATTTGAAAGTTTTGAAATATGAATCATGCCGTCTTTTCCAGGTGCGATTTCAACAAATGCTCCGAAATTCATAATTTTAACAACTTTTCCTGAATATATTTTTCCAACTTCTAAGTCTTCTGCAATATTCAAAATAATTTGTTTTGCTTTTTCAGCCATTTCTGAATCTGGTGTTGCAATATATACAAGACCTTCGTCTGTAATATCAATCTTAACGCCTGTTTCTTCAATAATTTTGTTAATCATCTTGCCGCCTGAGCCGATAACATCTTTAATCTTATCAGGGTTAATGCTAAATGATATAATTTTTGGTGCATATTTTGAAAGTTCTGCTCTTGGTTTATCAATAACTGCAAGCATTTTATCCATAATATACATTCTGCCCGCTCTTGCTTGTTCAAGTGCTGTTGTTAAGATATTTTCATCAATTCCTTTGATTTTAATATCCATTTGAATTGCTGTAATACCTTTTGCTGTTCCTGTAACTTTAAAGTCCATATCTCCCAAGAAATCTTCAAGTCCTTGAATATCTGAAAGAACTGCAACTTTATGAGTTTGGTCATCTTTAATAAGTCCCATCGCGATACCAGCAACTGGTGCTTTAATTGGAACGCCAGCGTCCATAAGCGCAAGTGTTGAACCACAAGTACTTGCCATTGATGATGAACCGTTTGAAGATAAAACTTCACTTACAAGCCTAATTGCATAAGGGAATTCTTCTTCTGATGGAATAACTGGTTCCAATGCTCTTTCTGCAAGTGCACCATGACCAATTTCTCTTCTTCCTGGGCTCTTTAAAGGCTTTGCTTCGCCAGTTGCATATCCTGGCATATTGTAATGATGCATATATCTCTTGCATTCTTCATCGTCTAAGCCTTCAAGTTTTTGCATATCTGAAATTGTTCCAAGTGTCAATGTTGTTAAAACTTGTGTTTGTCCACGAGTGAAAACACCTGTTCCATGAACTCTTGGAAGAACGCCAGTTTCACACCAAATAGGTCTGATTTCTGTCAATTTTCTGCCGTCTGGTCTTACACCATCATTCAAGATTTTAGAACGAACTGTTTCCTTTGTTATTTTGTAAATAACATCGTCAATCATTTTTGTTTGTTCTGGATATATTTCTGCAAAATGTTCGTGAATTTCTTCGTTTGCTTTGTCTTGATTTGCTTGACGAACTTGTCTATCAAACTCGTCTAATGCTTTAACAATCAAAGGTGTTGCAAATTCTCTAACATCTGCATCAACTTGTGGGTCTACCACATTGTAAGCGATTTTGTCGTTTACTGGTTTACCAATTTGTTCTTTTACTTTCTTTTGGAAAGCAACGATTTTCTTAATTTCTTCGTGACCAAACATAATAGCGTCAAGCATTTGTTTTTCTGTCACTTCTTTTGCACCTGCTTCAACCATCAAAACTGCTTCATCAGTTCCTGAAAGCATAAGGTGCATCAAACTCTTTTCTCTTTGTTCTTGATTTGGGTTGATGATGTATTGGCCATCAACAAGTCCAACGCAAACTGAACCAGTTGGTCCCATAAATGGAATGTCTGATATTGAAAGAGCAAATGAAGAACCAAGCATTGCCAAAACTTCTGGCATAACATCTGGTTCAACAGATAATGCTGTTGCAATAACTGTTACATCGTTGAAAAAGCCTTTTGGGAAAAGTGGACGAAGTGGTCTATCAATCAATCTTGATGTCAAAATAGCCTTATCGCTTGCCCTGCCTTCACGCTTTTTAAATCCGCCTGGGATTTTACCAACTGAATACATTTTTTCTTCAAAATCTACGCTGAGTGGGAAGAAATCAATGCCAGGTCTTGGTTGTTCGCTCATGTTAACATTAACCAAAACTGCTGTTTCGCCGCATCTAACAAGGCATGAGCCGCTAGATTGTTCACAAAACTTGCCAGTTTCAAATGTAACTTTTCTGCCACCAATCTCAATTTCAAAGATTTGAGCATCTTTATTACTCATATAAACTCCTTTATAAATTTACGCAAAAATGCGCCTGTTTACCTCTAAAAATGTTGCCCTTAATTGGGCTTTAAAAAACACAAAAAACTCGAAATTATCTAATTCCGAGAGATTTTTTAAGTTCACGATATGCGTTGATATCTTTGCTTTCTAAATACTTCAAAAGACCTTTTCTTTGTCCAACTAATTGTAAAAGACCGCGTCTTGAATGATTATCTTTGTGGTTTTCTTTTAAGTGTTCTGTTAAGTGGTTAATTCTGTGTGTCAACAAAGCAATTTGAACTTGTGTTGAGCCAGTGTCAGCATCACTCAAACGATATTTAGCGATAATCTCTTGTTTAGTTTTTTTATCCATTTTCTACCTCCTATAAAAATACGCTCCAAACAAAGCAAGCCGTCAGAGGTAATAACTCGGCAAACCTTGCATGAAGTACATTCGTATAATATCATATAAAGAACTATTTGTAAAGTGTTTTAATCAAAATATTTCTGGCTAAATTGACAAATTGGTATTGACATTTCGACAAAAATAGAATATTATGAAATTGATACAAAAGTATTGAGGTGTTTTATGGGTCAAAAAAAGAAAAAATCCACAAAATTTAAGGAACTTACGCCTGAGGTTCTCGAAAAAGTGACCAATGCCCTTTCCACGGCAACCGTTTCACTTTTGGGTTTTGACCCTAACTATGAATATAAAATTTTACCAAGCACAAAAATGTCAGACTTGCCTTCTGTTCCAGAAGATATTTTAAAATTGCAAGAAACGGCAATCTTTATAGAACAAGAAACAGCAGAAGACCTTTTAAAATGTAGAAAATACATCTATAAAATTGAAAAA
>CALBYO010000110.1 GCA_937889705.1 uncultured Bacillota bacterium
CAATGGCGACTATGTCCATACGCAAACTTTGTTCCACTTAATCGGAAAAGCAAAATATGGCTATGTCCCTTCAACTCTCATAATCACAAAATACGATTGGAAAAACGACACATTCTTTAAATCATCTTATGCAACAAGGTTGAAAGGCGAAAAGTTCATCACTTTGCAAAGAATAGACACAAGCGGTCAAGAACATATCAACGCTTTCTTAGACTCAGACGGCAAACTCTTGCAAACTGACACGAGCAAAAGATATATCCCTGCTGGGCAAGCACATCAACATAGATATTCAGATGTCGTTATGAAATATCACTATAATAACCTAATGACACAAACAGGCGGCAACCCAATTCAAGCAATGTTCTATAAAAAAGCCATGAGATTGGACGCAGCAAAAGAAAATGCAATCAAAACTTGTGACGATTTACTTGAAAAGAACATCAGTTACCTAAACATCTCTTGCATCAGAGAATGTGAAGAAAACGAGTCACTCGGCAATTTCTACGAATATTGCCAAAAACTCGAAGAACAAACGCTCGATACATTGAAAAAGACAGATTTGACAATCAAACCACACTTCACTCGCCTACCATTCTATAAAATCAAAGAAAATATCGACTATATAAGAGATAAAGACAAACCAAAAGAGCAAGTTGAAGCAGTTAAACCAGTCATCAAAACTGGAACAAAATCAGAAGAAATAACAAAACTTGAAACAACAGAAGAAAAACCACATAGAAAACGCTATGGCTTTGACGACAGCCGTGACGAATATGAATCTTGGCAAATAGGAGAAGGAAGGAAATATGAAAAATATCTTAAATACAATCATGACAGGCAACAAAATTTATAAAATCAACGATGATTTATACAGAATCGAAACAAACGCAGTTTTAAACGAAAGTTTTACATTGCAATTATTCATTAAAAGGGACGAAAACGGTATCAAACTTTGCGATAACAAACAAATTTTAAGATACATGAACGACCTTTATGAACTCACATCACTTGATGTTAAAAAATGTATTAACGACATTTTGAAATTATATGATTTCAAACTCGTTAAAGGCGAAATTTTCACAGAAATTGACGAAAACACCGATGTTAAAAAAAGATATATGGACTTCATTATGTGCGCCGCACAACTTATAAATATGTATGTTTTCTTTGACACACCAAACGACTAAAACGCCGAAAATACCTAACAATTAAGGGCTTTACCACTGCCCTTTTTTTATGCAAAAAACCACACCTAGATAACAGTGTGGTTTTGCCTGAGTAAAGAATTCTTTTCCGATTATCACGGAAGATTTTTCTTTACACTATTATGTTGTGCACTTTTGCGAATATTATACATTTATTTTTCTAAAATTTTATTTAATTTTTCATTTAAAAAATTCAAGATATAATCTTTATCTTTTGAATACAAAGCATCTACCAATATTCTTAAAAAATCTTCAATCAGTTGCTCCTTTTTCTTATTTATTGCTTCCAATTCATCAAATTTGCCAGCAATATTTAAAGATTTTTTTGATATTATAAATCCTTTATGCGGTCTGCCCTTGTTCTTCTCAATCTCTTTCGGCTCAGTTGTCAATATTAAAGTAATAACATCTCTTTTTCTCATATTCCCAGCGTATAAAATGCCTCGCGACCTAGCAATATTACGCACTTCATATACACTCAACCCCTCTAAAAATTTTGTATACTCTTCTTTTTCTTCCATAAACCCCGCTTTTATGCTTCGCTCGGCTTTTACGCCGATTGCAAGACATTTTCATAGAACAAATATTATTATATAGCATCATTTGATGCCATGTCAAATATTTTGCATCATTTGATGTAAGATATTTTTATGAGTAAGTTTGCAGAAAGATTAAAAGAACTGCGTGAAGAAAATAATTTAAGTCAAGCAATGCTCGCTTCGCAAGTCGGTTTAACTCACACCGCTATTGGTTTGTGGGAACAAAATAAAAGAATTCCTAACTTAGAAGCAGCAATTAGACTTGCAAAATTTTTTAAAGTAAGTTTAGATTATTTATCAGGTTTAGAAGATTAGTTTAACATTGCATCAAATGATGCAATGTTTTATTTTTGTATAATATTTTTCGGCTTAAAAGCAGAATTTGATTATTTTTCGGCTTTTACGCATATAATTTTCTTGAAATGTTTGAAACAGAAGTATTTAGTAAAAGGTTTAAAGAACTTAGAGAAGAAGCGGATGTAAATGCGGTTACTCTTGCAAAAATTTTGCAAGTTAGAGATACAACTATTTTGAGATGGGAAAAAGGAAAAATGCTACCAACAATAGACAAGTTATATAATATCGCTAAATATTTTAAAGTTTCTAGCGACTATCTTATTGGTTTAGAAGATTAAAACAGCATTGCATCAAATGATGCAATGTTGTTTTTTAACAAGAAAAAAAAGGCAATGGTTGCCTTTTTAATTATAAACATCTTCGTCTGAGTTGAAATAATCTCTATCAAAGAACTCTTGCAATGTAATTCCTGCCCCTACACATAATTTTTTAATTGTAATAATTGTTGGACTTTTGCTTCTGCAATTCATGAAATCAAAAATTGTTGATGGAGTTAAATTTGATTGAAGACATAACGAAGTTAAAGAAATATTTCTTTCTTCTAAAATCTCACCTATTCTCTTTCTTATTGCATTATTTACGTCCATAATTACGATTTATCGTAAATAATATATCCAAAAATCTAAAAAATATCTTACGTAATTCCGTTTAACTGCTTGTTTAAATAACATAAATATGATATAAATATTACGGAGTTACGGAAAATGGAAGAAAATTCATGCGTGATTTACGGTCACGATAAATTTATTTATACTTCAAGGCTAAGAAAATTGGTATTTTCGGACTTTGAAGAATTGATTGTCAAATACAATGTGGTGCATTTTTTTGAAGGTAGGCAAAATGAATTTTGCCAATTTGCCAAGCAAGTTTTGGTTGATTTGCAAAGCAAATACCCACAAATAAAAATTTACAATTTTAATATGCACGAAAAATATAAAAAACGCGAGTTCGTTATGTTAAACCCGCAAGAAATTTTCAATTTTGCAAACATTTTTATCAATAACACGCCGCAAGAATTTATGTTTTATAGTGATTTATATAAAAAACTTTCAATTATTGACGAATGTGACTATTGTTACTTTTTTCTTGCCACAAAAAACTATCATAGCGTGACGAGAATTGCTTACGATTATGCCGAAAGTAAAAATAAGGCAATTATAAAATTGCCTTAAATGTTAATTTTTGCTGTTTTCATGATTTCTTTTTTGATATTTGCAACTGAGAAGCCATAGCGTTTATAGACATCGCTGCCCTTGCCGCTTTTACCGAATTTTGTGATATTTATCACTTTGCCGTCATTGCCAACATACTTATACCAAACATTGTCTGATGATGCTTCAATCGCAAAGCGATATTTACATTCTTTCATAAGGGTTGAGTTCTTATAACTTTCAGTTTGTCTTTCAAATTCTTCAATGCAAGGGAATGAAACAACTGCACATTTCACGCCAAGTTTGTTAAATTCTCTTTTCACGCCCATTGCGAGTTCAACTTCGCTGCCAGTGGCATAAAGCACAAATTGTGGCTTGCCGCTGTCTTTTTCCAAAACATAACCGCCCTTCATAGCCTTTGTTGGCTCAATTTTTTGTTCTGTTAAATCTTGCCTTGAAAGCACCAAACAAGTTGGTAAAGTTGAGTTGAGTGCGATATTATAGCAGGCTGTGAGTTCGTGAGAGTCGCATGGTCTGCAAAC
>CALBYO010000111.1 GCA_937889705.1 uncultured Bacillota bacterium
CGATATCGCCTGTTAAAATGATTAAATCTGGTCTTGCGTCTTCTATGAGCTTACAAACGGCGTTCATGGCTTTTCTGTCTTTTTTAACTGACATAGCGCCATTGCCAAGGTGAATATCTGAAAGTTGAAGGACTTTGACATCTCGATTTTCGTTGAGTTTGATAGCGATATTGTCGTATTTGTCGTTTTCAATAATACTTACATTTGCAGGTGTAAACTTATTTGAAATCATGTAGGAATAGTCTTCGTTATTTGCTTTGCAGGCTGCAAAAATCATTGCCATAGCGGCAATTAAAAGCATTATCAAAAGATAAAAAATAATTTTTTTGCTTTTAGTTTTCAATTTTCCCTCACAAAAATCATATTTATTTAAGTGGTGCGACTATAATTTTTGTATTTAATATCACTTATAAAATATATTAACAAATATAAAGTCATTTTGCAACAAAATTTTGTAACACATATATTTTATGCGTTTTACTTTGCTTTAACTCATCAAAAATCATTTGCATAGTATGGAATATGGAGAAGGTATGGATAAATTTTTGATTAAAGGCGGAAAGAAACTTAAAGGCTCGATCAAAGTAACTTCCGCTAAAAATGCGTATTTGCCAATTTTGGCTGGCTGTATTTTGTCTGAGAAACCTATTGTTTTAACAGATTGCCCAAAATACATAGATATTATAAATATGGGTAAAATCTTGGAAAATTTGGGTGGCAAAGTAAAAGAAAGTGATGAAAACTTGCAAATTGATTGTTCATCGCTCACTTCGTCAAATATTCCACAAGATTTGGCATCAGTTTTAAGGTCTTCGATATTCAGTTTAGGGTCGATACTTGGAAGGTTTAAGCGTGCAAAAGTGGCTTATCCAGGCGGTTGTGAAATTGGGGCAAGACCGATTGATTTACATATTAAGGGATTAAAAGCACTAAATGTTAAAATCATTGACAAGCATGGTTATTTAACTTGTGATGGCAGAAATATGCGCGGTGGGCGAGTGAATTTGGACTTTCCAAGTGTTGGCGCGACTGAAAATATTATGCTCGCAGCAGTGTTGACGAAAGGTGAAACGGAGATTATAAATGCTGCGAAAGAACCCGAAATTATTGACCTTGCAAACTTTTTGAATTCGCTTGGAGCAAAGATTTCGGGGGCTGGAACAAGTGTTATAAAAATAACAGGTGTTAAAAAGTTAAATGGTGGCGTTTATAGCCCTATGCCAGACAGAATCATTGCTGGCACATACTTGATTGCTGGTATGATGGCAGGTGGAAACATTCAAATTGAAAATTTTAGGGCGGAAGATAATATCGCGTTGCTAGAAAAAGTTAAAAAAACTGCTTGCAATATCAAACTGGAAAATGATATACTAACTTTGAAATCAGATGGGCGACTCAAAGCAATAAATAAAATTGAAACATCGCCTTATCCAGGTTTTCCAACCGATTTGCAGGCTCAAATTTTAGCGTTGCAGTCCATTTCAAAAGGCACTTCAATGGTCGTTGAAAACTTGTTTGAATCTAGGTTTAAACATGTGCCAGAACTTGTTAAAATGGGCGCAAAAATATCCGTCAAAGACAGAACTGCGGTTGTTCACGGCGTTGAGAAGTTATATGGTGCTGATGTGAACGCGACAGACCTTCGTGGTGGCGTTGCGCTTGTGCTTGCAGGGCTTGTTGCAGAGGGCTATACAACTGTAAACAATGTAAGGCATATAGACCGCGGATATTATCAACTGGAAAACCAACTATCAAGCATAGGGGCAGAAATTACAAGAATTTAAGATGAAATTTTTGAGAAAACACAAAAAATTAATAATTGTTACAAGCGTTGTCGTTGCACTTTTGATAACGCTTATTGTGCTTATGTTTACTTTGTTTTCGCTAAAAAGTGTGGAAATTGAATTTGAAACTGGCAATAAAATAATAACAAACGAAATGCAAAACCAAATTATAAGTGAAATTGATTTAGGTGGCACAGTATTTTTCAAGAATAAAGATGAAATGACAAGCAAAATTGAAAAAAAATATCCTTATGTAAAAGTGATAAATATTGAAACAATTATGCCAAATAAATTTATAATTCATATTGCAGAAAGACAAGAAATTTACGCAATAACATCGCTCAATAGAACTTGCTATTTAGATTGCGAATTAAAGGTTTTAAGAATTGAAGAAGAAAGTTTTGTTTCAACTAGCACAAACGCTGTAAAATTGGACTTATTCGGCTTAGATTTTGATTTAAGTGCGTTTTCGGAAGGGCAATTTTTTGACATAAGTGAATTGACAATAAATTCATCAAATAAACCAATAAATTTAGGCGAGCAAACTCAGGAAGTTCTAAATAATTTGCTTACTTATTTCCAAATAAATAACAGAACTTTGGTGGACTTAAAAGCACTTGCAAAAAGCATAACTTTTGGTACTTACATTGATTATAGAACCGGCGAAACAGCATTGCAGGCAAAAATTGTTGATTTTAATGATTTTGAAATTTTCATTTTATGTCCATGCGAAAATTTGGAAGATAAAGTTTCGAATATGCTCTTTGCGTATGAAAAAATTATGCTTGAAAGTCCTGAAAAATTGAGCACTCATAAGATGACCGTTTACACAAACAAGAAAGGGGAAAATTTAGTTTTAATTGAACAAAAATCGTAGTAAGATATTGCAATTTTGTTTTGATTAATATAAAATATGATTGTATGAACAAATATTATAAAATTCTTGGCGTAACAGAAGAAAGCACAAAAGAAGAAATTAAAAGTGCGCATAGAAACTTGCTTAAAAAATATCACCCAGACACATATTTGGGTGATAAAAATTTTGCTGCAAAAAAATCAGCAGAGATAAATGTTGCCTACGCACAGGTTTTGGCTGATAAAGTAAAAAATGGCTTTGCTCAGTCTAAAAGCCAAACCACGCAACAAAAAAACGAGCCAAAGCAATCCAAAAAGGCTAAAACTGAACCTAAAAAAGATTTTAAAAAGCAGGAAGAACATAAAACACAAGAGCAAAAAACAAGAAGACAACCTTACGAAGAACCTAAAACGGAAGTAAAGTCTAAAAAAGAAAATACATATCAAAATCAAGCAGAACAAAAAGATAAAAAAGATGTAAATTTTGCAGAATATGCCGCACGAGTTGCGGAAAATTCAGAGGCTAACATTCCTGATTTATATATGTCAAAAGAGGAAATCAAGCGAGATATGAAATCAAAACGCATTTTAGATGGGCTTATCATATCGCTTAGCGTGATAACCATTGTTTTGATTTTATTGATTATATTTTTATAAAAATCAAAGGTAAAATTCCTTTGAAAAAAATTTTTTGTGTGATAAGATACTAACTAGTTTTGAAATAAAACTATGGAGAATGTGTTGAATTATAATTTAGATGAACAAGCAATAATATTTTTCTCAGCATTTGACTTGACATATAAAAAGCAACAAGAAATTTTTTCTCTAACAGAGAATTATTCAGACTTGCTTTTAAATTTCAACAAATATTCTTCTCAAATAGAAAAATATGTAAATGAAAAAGCCATGTTTGACGATATATCTGAAAAAATCTCAAACGGCTTTTTGTCTTCATACATAAACAACTTGAACAATCAAGAAATTCAATGCGTCACTTTCGCTTCTGAGGCGTATCCAGAAAGTTTGAAAGAGATTGACCAACCACCATACATTTTGTTTTGTAAAGGCGACGTTTCGCTTTTAAAGCAAGACGGAATTGCGATTGTTGGAACGCGAATGCCAACAAGTTATGGCAAAATCATCACCGAACAATTTGCAAAAGGGCTTGTTTTGAATGATTTTGTAATAATTAGCGGAATGGCTGCTGGCGTGGATTCGGTTACTCATAAAACCGCGTTGGACAATAACGGAAAGACGATTGCTGTTATGGGTAGCGGATTTGAATATATCTATCCAGCATTTAATAAGGAACTATCAAGAAAGATTGCAGAAAACGGGCTTGTAATCACAGAATATAAACCATCAACCAAGCCAGCGTTATACACATTTCCTTTTAGGAATAGAATAATTGCAGGGCTATCAAAAGGAGTGTTGATAACAGAAGCTGGCGAAAAAAGCGGCTCACTTCACACAAAAGAATACGCTCTTGAAATGGGAAAAGAAGTTTTTGTTGTGCCTGGAAATATCAACAGTGCAAT
>CALBYO010000112.1 GCA_937889705.1 uncultured Bacillota bacterium
TTTTGAGGTGTTTTTTCGAAAATTTTTAAAAAATTTTTAATTTTTTGTGCCAATCACCACATTTTTGCACCCAAATTGACCATTTGAACAAAAAAAAGGCAACAGCGTTGCCAAAACCTAGCATCAGATGATGCAAGGTTCATATAATGATGCTATTAAATATTAGTCCACTACATTCCACATAAAAAGTCATGCATGACAAAACAACCTATCGGTTTGATAGGTTGTTTAATTAAGTTAAATTATTTATATTTTTTGTCTAGTTTTTGTTGTTTAACCCAAATTTTCATTACGGTTTTTCTTGGCAACATACCTGTAAATCTCAAAAGCGAGCGAGTTTTTAAACCATAAGTTGAAACAAGTTTGCCTCGGCGAGCGTCTTTCAACGCTTTTTTAACGACATCGTGTGCATCGTACATAACAACATATTTTGTTACAACTTTATTTGTTGCTTTTTCTGCTCTATCAAAGAAATTGGTTTTTGTCCAGAATGGGCAAACTGTTGTGACACCTATTTTCCTGCTTTTAAGTTCAACTGAAAGTGCCATTGAATAATATTTTACAAACACTTTTGTTGCTGCATAAACATTGATATATGGAATTGGTTGAGATGATGCAACTGACGAAATATTAATAATCTTTGAGCCTTTTGGCATATATGGGATTGTTGTTTCCGTCATTCTAACCAACGCTTTGCAGTTCAAATCTATCATATTTAAACTTTGCTCAACTGGGATTTCGTCAAATCTACCAAATTTTCCAAAACCGCTGCAATTTATCAAAAGAGCAACTTCTGCTCCGCTTTCTTGAAGTGCTTGTTCGTAAACTTTGAATGATTCTTCAACTGTTAAGTCGCAAGCGAAATATCTTAAATGTGTTTTTAATTCTTGTTTTAAATGTTCAAGTTTATCTTCCTCTAAGGCTATGCCCCAAATTTCATCATATCCTGCGTCATCAATTTGTTTAACAAATTCTCTTCCGATGCCCGAAGAAGCACCTGTAACTACTGCTATTTTCATACTTTTCTCCTTTTAACAATCATATTATATGCAATATTTGATTTTTTCCAAAATATATTTAACTAAATAACAAAAAAATGCCAAAATTAATTGGCATTTTTTTAAGCGCACAAACAAAATATGTGCATTAAATCACATAAATTTATTAAGATTTAAAACAAACTATTCAGCACTGCCTTCTTTTTCTGCTTTTTCGTATGCTTTTAAAACTTCTTCAATGATTTTTTCTCTTGTTTCTGTGTTGATTGGGTGAACAATGTCTCTATATTCTCCGTCCGGAGTTTTCTTTGATGGCATTGAGATAAAGAACCCCTCTTTCCCCTCAATAACCTTGATATCGTGAACAACAAAGCATTCATCGATTGTGATTGAAGCAACTGCTTTCAATTTGCTGTCTTCCTTTGTAACCAGCCTAATTCTTACATCTGTGATTTTCAAGTTAATTACCTTCCTTTTTTTATTCTTCAAGTATTCCTTAAAGTTGCCATTATTATAACATCACTAGTGAAATTATCAAAACATTTTTTAACACTTTTTTAGCAAAATGCTAAAACTTATCATATTTATGAATATGGCAAAAAAATACTACTTTATTGGCATTGGTGGCATTAGCATGAGTGCTCTCGCCATATTTTTAAAACTCAGTGGCGAAGAAGTTAGCGGCTCGGACATCACGATTAACGAAACAATGCAAAATTTGGATAAATTCAATATTAAATACAACATTGGACACATTGAAAGCAATATCGCTACATACAACCCTGACATTGTTGTTATAAATTGTGCGATTGACGAAAAAAATGACGAATTAAACTGGGCAAAAGCAAACAAAATTAAAATCATTTCTCGCGCAAAATTGCTTGGAGACTTTTCCAAGAACTTTAAAAATGTCATTGCAATTTCAGGAACACACGGCAAGACAACAACAGTTGGCATGATTTCGGAAATTTTTATAGAAGCAGGCTTAAAACCTTCTGTCCATATTGGCGGAATGTTAAATAAAATTAACAGCAATTTCTTAGTTGGCGAGCAAAAGTTTTTCATAACTGAGGCTTGCGAATACAAAAACAGTTTTTTATATCTCAGACCAAAAGTTGGCGTTATGCTCAATATTGAGCGTGACCACATGGACTTTTTCAAGAACTACAAGGAACTTGAAAACAGTTTTGACAAGTTTTTAGACCATTCAAAAATAAAGATCTATCCAAAAAGCGTTCATTCCGACTTTGATTTCTATTATCAATCAAACACAAAACTCATCAATTTTTACGCAACAAACATTGAAAAATCTAAGCGTGGAATTATCTTCAAATATTACGAAAACGGCAAGTTTATAACAACGATTAGGCTCAACACATTTGGGACACACAATGTAAACAATGCTATTGTTGCTATCATGATAGCAAGGCATTACAAAGTCAAAATTGCAGATATTAAGCGTGCTTTAAAGAATTTTTCGGGCGTTAAACGCCGATTTGAAACCATTGGCTATTTAGGCAACACGGTTGTTATTCACGATTACGCGCATCACCCAACTGAAATAAAAAAAGTGATAAAACAAGCAAAAGAACTTGGCAAGGTTTTAACTGTCTTCCAGCCACACACCTATTCCAGAACCAAAAAATTATTTGCCAATTTTAAAACGGCTTTTGACGAAGCAGACAAGACAATTTTATACAAGACATACCCTGCAAGAGAAACAGCAGATATGGGCTATGACGCAAAAAAACTTTATGAAAATCTGATGGATAAAATTGATGTTGAATACTTTGATGACGAAAGCAAAATGCTAAAATCAATAAAGAAACAATGTAAAAAATTTGATGTTGTTTTAATGCTTGGTGCAGGCAATATTGACCAAAGCGCAAAAAAATTATTAAAATAGTCAAAATATGCTTTGACAATTAGTTTGAAGTTTGATAATATCTATAAAGACTATTATAAGTCGTTTTAGTTTTATGTCAAAAATCAAACAAAATTCACAACTTGAAGAAAAAAACATTGCTGACGCAACTGCTGCCGGCAATTTATCTATTGAAAAAAAACCTGCTCCTAAAAAAGCAGCAAAACAAGACACTTTGCAAGAACAAATCACTTTGTTTGATGAAAATTTGCAAACCGAAACTCAAAATGAACCTGCAACCGAAATTCAAAACGAAAAAGTTGAAGTCAAATCAACTTTGAAGTCAACTAACGAAAATTTAAAACCTTCTACAAAGAAAAATTTAAAAATTTCAACGGAACATGTTGAAAAGAAACCAAAAAAGAGTTTTTTAAATTTCAATAAACCACCTAAGAAAATATTACAAATAGAAACAACTCCCGAAGAAGAAAATGAAAAAATGGACGAAGCGGAACAAGCCGTTAAAAAACAGTCCAGCAAAAAGAAAAAACTTCTCAATTTGCTTTTCTTCTTGATTAATATCGGTATCGTTGTTGGCTTGTTTGTGTATAACTTTTTAAGCGACACACAAATGACAAGTCTTTCCGAACTTTTCACTTCAAAAATTAATTGGTGGATTTTCCTACTAGCACTTGTCGTTTCTTCATTAAATATGATTTTAGACGCTATTAAATCATGGATTTTGATTTGGAAAACAACAGGTAAAAACAGAGTTGCCCTAAGTTACAAAACTTGCGCACTTGGTAGGCACTATGACGCAGTAACACCTATGTCAACTGGCGGCGAACCTTTCCAAGTTTACTATTTAAACAAACACGGAATACCTGCTGGTAAAGCGGTTTCAATTCCACTTGGTCAATATGTAACCTACACAATGACATTTTCAATCTTCTCATTGTTTATTATGATAGCAAGTTTGATTGTTTCTTCAAACACTGAAAATGTTGGAACAACAATCGTATCTGCTGGTGCTTGGATTGGATTTGCAATCAACTTTGCCCTTGTTTTGGTTGTATGCCTTGTTTCAATTAACAAAAAAGTTGGAACTGGCTTGATTACAGGCATTTTAAAATTATTAAAGAAAATGCACTTAATCAAAAATTACGAACAAACTTACAACAAAGCAATCGGCGTTGTTACAGACTATCAAAAAACAATGGTCAGTTACGCAAAGAGCAAATCAACTTTCTCACTCTGCTTGCTGCTATCATTGCTGCTTATGATAACGCGTTATTCAATACCATATATCATTTATGCAATGTTTAACGGCTTTAATCCAGGCATATTTGTTGATATTTTCATTAAAACAGTTATGATTGACTTGGCATCAAGTTTCTTCCCACTTCCTGGCGGTTCTGGTGTTGCTGAACTTTCATTCACCGCGTTCTTTTCAAGTTTGATGGGTGCAGATATTTTCTGGGCAATGCTTATTTGGAGAATTTTAACCCATTACAGCAACATGATAAGAGGCACAATAATAATCATTTACGATTACGCTATTGGCAACAAAAAATTCCAATGGACTCAAAAAAAGTGGCAACTTGAAGAAGAATCTAAAAAATTTGAAGATGCCCAATTAAAAGATTTTGAAATGACGCTAGTCAAACAAAATAAACGCAAAAATAAAAAAAAGGAGAAATAATATGATTTTAGACGAAATTAAAAAAGCAAATGTTGAAGCATTAAAAAACAAAGATAAAGAAGCAAGAACAATTTACAGCATCGTTATGAATAAAGCCATGCTTGAAACAATTAAAAAGAGAGAAAAAGGCGAAGAATTAACAGACGCTGACATGGTTCAAATCTTCCAAAAAACAATTAAAGAATTAACAGAAGAAGCAGAAAACTACGCAAAAGCAGGCAATCAAGAAGAAAGTGCGAACATTTTAAAACAAAGGCAAATTATTGAAAATTACTTGCCAAAAATGATGAGCGAAGAAGAAATTTTGAGCGAAATTAACAAACTTGACGACAAATCTATCGGCAATGTTATGAAACACTTCAAAATGAATTTTGCTGGCAAATGCGATATGCGTATGGTTTCAGAAGCAATCAAAAAAATGGGGAACTAATTTGAAGATTTTTTCTATAAGCGATTTACATCTTTCTATAAACAATCCAAAGCCCATGGACATTTTTGGTGGCCCATGGGATAATTATCTTGATGAAATTGTAAGCGACTGGAAAGAAAAAGTAAGCGAAGACGACATCGTGCTAATTGCCGGCGATATTAGTTGGGCAATGAAAACGGAAGACGCAAAACCCGATTTAGACTTCATCTCTGCCCTACCTGGCAAAAAGATAATAATTCGTGGCAATCATGATTATTGGTGGAAAAGTATTAGTGCAGTTAGAAATATGTGTTCAAATGGGCTTTACGCCCTTCAAAACGACCATTTGGTGATTGGGAATTACATATTTACAGGCACGCGCGGCTGGCAAGTTCCAGAGCGAGAAGAAAATCAAAAACCAGAAGACGCGAAAATATTAAATCGCGAGTTTATAAGGCTTGAACTTTCATTGCAAAGTGCAAAAAATTGTAAAGAAAAATTGGAGCAAGAATCAAGCGAAAAATACAAGATTATTTCACTTATTCACTACCCACCTTTCAATTCCAAACGCGCACCAAATAATTTTACAAAACTTTTTGAACAATACGGCGTTGATGTTGTCGTATACGGACATATTCATGGCAAAAATTCAAGAAGCGTAGCGCTCACTGAAATTAATAACATAAAGTATTATTTAACATCGTGCGACCAAGTGAATAATAAATTAGTAGAAATTAAAGTGTGAACAAATGTTCACACTTTTTTCATATTGTGCATTAAGGAAGGTGCAATATGAATTGTAATAATGAATATGAATGTGGATATATCAACAAACCCTACACAAATTTAAGACCATTCACCAGTTTTACGCCTTGCCCTAGATTTTCTTGTCCACAATTTAATCACCTTCCAAATTGTGGTTGCTTTCCAAATTTAGATCCTTGCTATAACCCTTGCGAGCGCCCTTGCAGTCCACCATTTAACCCTTGTAATCCGCCTTTTAACTCTTGCAGACCACCTATCAATCCTTGTCAACCTTGCAACCCAAATTTTGGTCAACCTTGTTTAAGCCCACGCGATTTGCTATTCTTCATGGGCGGTTACAGCACCAGGAAACATAGATATCAACCTTGCGAGAACAGACGCATTTTGCCCGGTCAAGATTAGTTCTACATTGTTATATTTTTTGATAGTTTTATAGTAAATTTTACTTTCGCCTTCAAGCCGATTTAAAATGTATTTGGTTCTTCTTGCAACGCTTTTTTCGCAAGAAATTATTTCCGCTTTTGGCAAAATTTTCTTAATATTTGACTTTACAAAATTATAATGTGTGCAACCCAAAACAACGGCGTCATAACCTTTATCTTTTATGTTTTCTTCTAATAATTTATCAATTTTTTGCGGCTCATTTTCATAATAATCGTCAATATATTTGGCAAGTTCTTTTATGAACATTTTTTTGACTTTTATTCCCCGTGTTCTTGCAATTAAGGAATAATATTTCAAGGTTTTATTGCTCTTTAAAGTTCGCTTTGTTGCAAGCACCAAAATTCGTTTTTTGCCGCTATCAATAGCCGTTTTTATTGGCGGTTCAACAAACACGCATGGCAAAGACGGATAGTTTTTAAGTATGCTTTCTTTTGCTATTGCAGTTGCAGTGTTGCACGCCACAACCAGCATTTTTATGCCGCGTTTCACGACTAAAAAGTTGACTATTTTTAGCACATACTCAATTATTTTTTTACTCTTTTTATCGCCATAAGGCGCGTTTAATGTGTCGGCAACAAAAACATAATTTTCGCTCGGCAATTCCTTGATTATAGCCTTTAAAATACTTGCTCCGCCAACGCCGCTATCAATAACTCCAATAGGTAATTCCATACTCTTTATATATGAAATTTTAAACGCGTGAGTTAATTTGAAATCAAATTTTTTATATCTTCTTTTGAAAGTTCTGGGAAAAAGATATTATTGAGCGCTCCTGCTATTATTTCGCTGCAATTTGCCACCTGCCTGTCAATATTTTTTGGTGCTAAAACAAGTTCTTTCAAAAGTTGTTTTTTGCTTTTGAAACTTGCATTAATTT
>CALBYO010000113.1 GCA_937889705.1 uncultured Bacillota bacterium
TTTTATTTGTTCTTAATATCAAGCTACCACAGAAACAAAATGCTACAAGGTAGCCAAAAAAGGCAACAGTGTTGCCAAGGTTACCCCGATTTGTTAGTTTTTATTTTTTCCTTCAAACCATAAAGAGCAACAATGTTGCAAAAAAAGACCATGTTTAAAATGGTCTTTTAAATAATTTATATATTTTCGCTCGATTAGTTTCTATCTCTTTTGATTTTTCTAAGGAATGGTGGAATTTCTCCTCCATCAATTCTAAGCCTTGATGATGCTGCTGTTTCTGTCATTTTTGGTTCAGCAGGTTCTTGACTAGCGAATGTTGGTTGTTGTTGATGTCTATCCATTTCGCCAAGTCTTCCGCGGTTGATATTCATAGCGTTATTTTCATATATGTATTTATCATATTTTTCACGGTCAAATCCGCCATACGCTTTGACTTCTTCTTTTGATTTTTCAATATTTGCATCATTTTCCAAAATATTGTTATTTGTGTTAAAGCCTGTTGCGATAATTGTGATTTCAACTTCGTCGTTCATGCCTTCGTCAATGCCTGAACCGAAAATAATGTTACATGATGGGTCAACAACTTCTTTAACAAGGTCTGCTGCTTCGTAAACTTCGTCAAGAGCAAGGTCGTTACCACCTTTAACGTTGATAAGAACGCCAGTAGCGCCTTCAATAGTTGTTTCAAGAAGTGGGCTTGATACGGCTTGTCTAACCGCTTCAATGGTTTTATTTTCGCCTTTACCATGACCGATACCCATATGTGCAAGGCCTCTATTTTTCATGATTGAACGAACATCGGCAAAGTCTAAGTTAATCAAACTTGGAGTTACAATCAAATCTGAAATTCCTTGGATACCTTGACGCAAAACATCGTCTGCGTATCTAAATGCTTCAACAATAGGTGTGCCCTTTGGAACGAGTTTTAAAAGTTTGTCGTTAGGAATAACAACAAGTGTATCAACATATTTTCTTAAATTTTCAAGACCGCGTTCAGCGTTCTCCATTCTCTTTCTGCCTTCAAAGTTAAATGGTTTTGTAACAACGGCGATTGTTAAAATGCCCATTTCTTTTGCAAGTTGAGCAACAACAGGAGCTGCACCAGTTCCAGTTCCGCCACCCATTCCAGCTGTGATAAAAACAAGGTCAGAATCTTTGAGCATTTCTGCGATAATACCTTTTGTTTCTTCTGCTGCTTTTTGTCCGATATCTGGTTCAGCGCCAGCACCAAGACCACGAGTGAGTTTTTCACCAATTTGAAGCCTTACTTCTGCTTTACTCATCAAAAGTGCTTGTTTATCTGTGTTGATAGCAACAAATTGTGCGCTTTTAATGTTAGCGTTAATCATACGATTTACGGCGTTATTACCACCACCGCCGATACCGATAACTTTAATATTTGCGACTGGTCCGATATTTGTATTTGAATACATAATTTTCTCCTTTATTACCTTTTAAAAATGTTATGTAATGTTAATTTCGATTTTTCTTGGCATTTTAATGCTGAGTTTAAAACTGAAAGCACGCTTGATAGGTGCGGTTTTGCAAGTTCCGGCATTGATGGAACAAGAAGTTGAACATTTCTGCCAATACTCTTTGCAAGATAATCTCTACTTCCTTTTATATACGAAAGTCCGCCTCCTGTCAAGTAAACTGGCACAAATTGTGAATTTTCTACGCCAAAATTATTAATTATTTTCTTAATAAGTTGGCACATCATGTCTAACCTTGCTTTGACAACTTCATTTGCAAAATTAATTGGCACAGGTAAAACTTTATTTTTAACATTAACTTCATAACAATCCTCCGATCTTTTTGAGTTTATACTTAAAACGATTTCTCGTTTAAGAGCCTCACCTTGTTCAAAAGTGATTTCCAAACATTCTGCAAGGTCAGCAGAAATATGAGCGCCACCAAGTGAGAAAGTTTTAAGGTTTGTAAGCCCCCTTCCGCAAGCACACATAACGCTTGAAGAAATATAGCCAACATCAATAATGATGTTTTCTCGCGTTCTTTCTTCGTCTGAAAGCAAATATTTTGCTTGTGCCTCACTTGCACATATGTATTCCACGCTCTCTATGCCAATTTTAGCAAGAATTGAATTGACCGCTTTGATAAAATAATTTTCAGCATAAATTGAGCAAATTTCTGTTGTTATTTTTGTTGTTTTTTCGCACTCGTAGTCTAAAACTTTTCTTTCATCATCAAGTTTGACCCAGTTTGGACTGCATGAAATCAATGTTTTATCTTTCAATAAATCTTTGTTTATTGCAAGTTTTGAAATTTCATCTATATTTTCTTTTGTTAGTTTGATTTTGTTTGCAAAGTGTTTTGTAATTTCCTTACATTCTACCATGCAAAATTCGGCAGGAACGCCAACATACAAAGTTGTTATTTTTTGTTTGTTACCGATTTCGCCGCTTTGAATTGCTTGCTTAACAGCGTCAAAAAGTTTTTCTGGTTCTAAAAACTCCCCTTCGCTAAAACCTGCATACTTTGTTTCTGTTAAACAACGAATAGCAAAAGTGCCATTTACGCCTTTTCTACCAAGGCATAAAAAAAGTTTTGACGAACCAAAATCTAATACTGCTGTAAACTTCTTTTGCACTTCACTACTTCCTTTGTTAAAATTTATAAAATGAGAAAAAATTGCATAAAAAATATAAAATTTATGAATAATTACTCAATTTTCTTCATAATTATAAATTCAATTTTTATAAAAGTCAAGAAAATTCATTAAAAAATAATAAAAAAATAAAATGCTAAATAAATAGCATTTTTTATTATAAAAAAACTCGCAAAAAAGCGAGTTTTTATACTAAATCGGTTGTGGTTGTAAATGTCGCTGTAACCGAAGTTTGAACTCCGCCACGAGTTACATTAAATGTAATTGAATTGCCAACTTTTAAGTTAAATAGCAATTCTTCAACTTGATATGAACGAGTTATTGTGTAAGTGTTGCTGCCAACTGTGATTGAATTAATCACATCGCCATAAGCAAGTTTATTATAGAAAATTGAAGTACTGTCAACTGTTTTTACATAGACTTTTTCAATAATCTTAATATTTTCATTTTCATCTTTCATCATTGATGAACTGCTAATTCCAGGAGTAACGCCCAATTTAACAATTTTTGCCTGTTTTTGAGTTGCTCCGTCACAATTTGCTATTATATTTTGAGCAAGATTATAAGCAACATTTGATGGAATTACAAAACCAACTGACTCTATTCCCTCTTTAACAATTTTAGCCTTTACAATACCAACTAAATTGCCGTCCAAATCAAACATGCCGCCGCCTGAATTTCCGCCATTAACCGCAGCATCAACTCTGATTAAACGATTATTGTATTCCAAGCCATTTGGTTGTGTAACGCTTGCATTTTCAGAAGGCACACTCACAACGCCTGCAGTTGTTGCAAATCCATAGCCCATTGGGTTACCAATCAAAATGATGTTATCACCAATATTAATTTCTTCTGAATTTCTGAATGTTGCTGGTTTTGCTATGCTTTCTTTATAAACATTAGATTGAATTTTTATCACTGCAATATCATATTGCATTGAACCGCCAACAAGTGTTGCTTGCATACCATAATTTGAAATATTGTATTGTCCATATAAATAGCAAGTGATTTTATCTGAATTGCCGTCTATGTCTTCTTTATCATACAACACATGGTAATTTGTTAAAATGTATGCTGTTCCAGTTGTTTTATCGTCTTGTATTATTACACCAGCACCAGCCATTGTATATGAAGTTGAAACTCCGTCTACGAGTTTTGTGAATTGTGATTTAATTGCGATTGATGATAGTAAACCAGTATTTATCGCCTTGCTATATGAGATACTATCGCTTGAACCTGATGAACCGCTCTCTCCTTTCAAACTGTTAAGCCAATCTTGTTCTGAACCAACAAAACCGTTTTTAACTGCAAGTTCATAGGCAGACTTACCATTTGCACCGTCAGCACCGTTTTGTCCATCATTACCATCAACGCCATCTTGACCATCTTTACCGTCTTCACCTTTGGCTTTTACATTTGTTTTAACGCCATTAATAACCCAGTAATTATCATCACTTATTGATATAGTTGGAGTTGCGCCGTCTTTTCCGTCATTTCCATCTTTACCGTCAACTCCGTCTTTTCCGTTTTCGCCATTAACACCAACAGCCAAAACATTAGTTGCTTTACCATTAATAACCCAATATCCGCCGTCATCAATTTCAACAGTTGGAGCAGTTGCGTCTTTACCGTCTTCACCTTTTAAACTTTCAAGCCATTCTTGTTCCGTGCCCACAAATCCGTTATCAACTGCGATTTCATAAGCGGACTTTCCGTTTGAGCCGTCTTCCATACAGCCAGCGAAACAAAAACCGACCATAACAATCATTAACAAGCAAACAAATATATTTAGTTTTTTCATAAGTATCCTTTTCATCAAAGTTTAGTATAAGCATATATTAAAATAAATAACACAACTTGTCAAGTGAGTTGTGTTATTTTGTCTTTTATTAAATTTTAATAATTTCCAAGTTTGCTATTGCTTCATCAACAAGCGTGTCAATATCGAGT
>CALBYO010000114.1 GCA_937889705.1 uncultured Bacillota bacterium
GTTGCTGGAAAAGAAAAAATTATTGGAGAAATTGGAAGAATATCGTGATTAAATATTGACTTATTTTTTGATAAAAAAGTCAATTTTTTAATAAAAAACTATATTTTTGGAGGAAAAATGAGTAAAAATGATTTAAAAACAAAAAATGACGATTATTTTTATGAAGAACAAATTGTAAATAATGTTCTTGAAGATTTTAAAAATCGTCAAGCAGAACGAAGAAGTTTTGAACTTCAATGGCAACTCAATATGAATTTTTTAATGGGAAATCAATATTGCCAAATTGGCCCAAGCGGCGAAATTGAAGATGAAGACAAAGACTATTATTGGCAACAACGCGAGGTATACAATCACATTGCACCAATCATAGATGCGAGGCTTTCAAAACTTTCTAACATGAAACCAAGTATGACAGTTGTTCCTGCGTCTGGTGATGAAAGAGATATTAAGACAGCAAAAGTGTCTAAAAAAATTGTAAACAGCATTTACAACAAACTTGCAGTTAGCGGAATGATAAATCAGGCGAACAAGTGGAGTGAAGTTTGTGGAACAAGTTTTTACAAGGTTACATGGAATTCTGCAAAGGGAAGTTTGATTGGTAAAAATGACCTTGGCAAGGCGATTTCATCTGGCGATGTTGAAATTACTGTTTGTCCACCTTTTGAAATTTATCCTGAGAGTTCAAGTTGCACGGACATAAATGATTGCAAGAGCATCATACACGCAAGGGCTTACCATGTTGACGATATCAAGAATATTTGGGGTGTGGAAGTTGAAGGTTCTGATGTGAATGTCTTTTCTCTTGACAATTCAAATATGAGTGACGCATTTGGATTTTTTGGAGAAAACAAGAGATATATTAACGGAACGAGAAAGGATTATGCAGTTGTAATTGAGAAATATGAAGCGCCTACTGTTGAATTTCCAAACGGTAAATTGACTATTATTGCTGGCAACAAACTTGTTTATTTAGATGATTTACCATATATAAACGGGAATGAGGGCGAAAGATGTTTCCCGTTTATTAAGCAAACCAGCATTGAACAGCCAGGTTTATTTTGGGGTGTAAGCATAATTGAAAGGTTAATACCGATTCAAAAATCATATAACACGATCAAAAATAGAAAGCACGAATTTATGAACAGACTTTCGATGGGAGTTTTAACAGTTGAAGATGGATCAATAGATACGGAAAATTTGGAAGATGAAGGCTTGTCGCCAGGCAAAGTTATTGTTTATAGACAAGGTGCAAATCCGCCAAGTTTTATGAGTTTTGACAAGATACCAGTTGATTTTTCATCAGAAGAAACGAGTTTATTAGAAGAATTTACAACTGTTTCTGGTGTTTCAGATTTAATGACAAATTCAGTTGCCAAATATGCAAATTTGTCAGGTACTGCACTTCAAAGGCTTATTGAGCAAGATGATTCAAGAATTGCTTGCACTGCTGAAAGTTTGAAAGAAGCGATTAAGACGATGGGAAAACATGTTTTAAGACTTTACAGACAATTCGCTAGCATTCCAAGGCTTTCAAAAATTGTTGGCGACAACGGAGATATTGAAGTTTTTTATTTCAATTCATCTGATATTTCAAGCGATGACATTGTTTTTGAAACAGAGAACGAAATAGGCGAAACAACCGCTCAAAAGCGTGCAATGGTATTTGATTTAATCAATGCTGGCTTGTTACAAGACGAAACCGGGAAATTGTCAAACAGAATGAGAGTTAAGGCTTTGGAACTTCTTGGCTTTGGTGTTTGGGAAAACGCACAAGACATCAACGAACTTCATTTAAAGCGTGCGGCTAGCGAAAATTTGAAAATGATTGAAAGTGGCGAAACGATTTCTCCATTGGAAGTTGATGAACATGACATACACATAACCGAACACACTGCGTTCTTACTTGGTGGCGAGTTTGAGAAAAAAGCGCAAAAAAATCCTAGACTTACTGAGGTTATTTTGTCGCATATTAGAATGCACAAACAATTAAAAAATTTAAACAAACAAATTGAAGAAAAATAGGAGTTTTTATGGAATTTGAAACAAACGGGGAACAACCTTTTAATCTTGATAAAACGCAAGAAGAAATGAAAGAGATATTAGAAGAAAATGGCGGGCAAATTCAAGAGCAAACAGGCTCCCAACTCGGCAAATTTAGTTCTCCTGAAAGTTTGCTTGAAGCGTATAACAATTTACAGAGAGAATTTACAAAAAAATGCCAAAAATTGAGCGAATATGAGAAACAAAATGTCGACAATGCAAAAGGAGAAACTTCACCAAGTGATGAAACAAAAGAAATTGCACCGGCTTTTGAAAGTAAACAATGGCGCTCGCAAGTTGCTGAT
>CALBYO010000115.1 GCA_937889705.1 uncultured Bacillota bacterium
GTTATTTCAATGAAACAACTTCTAGAAGCAGGCGTTCATTTTGGTCACCAAACAAGAAAATGGAACCCAAAAATGAAAAAATATATTTTTACTGCTCGTAATGATATTCATATCATTAACTTAGAAGACACATCAGTTCTTGTTGACAAAGCATACTCTTTTGTTAGAGATGTTGTTGCAGCAGGAAAAAGCGTGCTATTCGTTGGCACAAAAAAACAAGCACAAGATGCTGTTAAAGAAGAAGCAGAGCGTTGCGGTATGTATTATGTTAACAACCGTTGGCTCGGTGGTTGCCTAACAAACTTCAAAACTATGAGATCAAGAATTGATAGGCTTAACAAATTAAATCAAATGGAAAAAGTTGGAGAATTCGATTTGCTTCCAAAGAAAGAAGTTTCAATCTTAAAAGCAGAACGCGACAAATTGGAACTTAACCTTGGCGGCGTAAAAGATATGAGAGAACTTCCAGGCGTAATCTTTGTTGTTGACCCAACAAAAGAACATATTTGCGTTAAAGAAGCTATCAGACTTCACATTCCACTTGTTGGTCTTTGCGACACAAACTGTGACCCAACAGGTATTGATTATGTTATTCCTGGTAATGATGACGCTATCCGTTCAGTTAAATTAATTGCATCAGCAATCGCAGACGCAGTTATCGAAGCAAGAGAAGGCGTATCATTTAAAGAGAATAACAATGAAGAAGATGAAAAAGTTGATTTAGAAGCAGCTCTTGCTGGTGCTAAACCAACAGTTGAAATGGCAGAAGCAGCAGTTGAAGAACCTGTTCAACACAAAAAACCAAGAGCAAAAAAGGTTAAAGAAGTTGAAGAAGTAAAAGAAGAAACTGCAGAAGTAACTGTTGAAGAAAAAGTTGAAGCTGTTGAAGAAAAACCAAAACGCGCTCCAAGAGCGAAAAAAGTTGCAGCTGAAACAGAAAATAAAGGAGAATAATTATGTTTACAAACGCAGATATAGTTAAACTTCGTTCATCAACTGGCGCTGGTATGATGGACTGCAAAAAAGCATTAACAGAAACAAATGGTAATTTTGAAGAAGCTATTAAATGGCTTAGAGAAAAAGGCATCGCAGCAGCAGCAAAAAAAGCAGACAGAATTGCAGCAGAAGGAACAGTTGCATCATACATTCACATGGGTGGTAAAATTGGCGTTCTTGTTGAAGTTAACTGCGAAACAGACTTTGTTGCAAAAAGTGACGCTTTCCAAGCTTTGGTAAAAGACATTGCAATGCAAATTGCAGCAGCAAAACCTTTGTATGTTTCTTCAAGCGAAGTTCCAACAGCAGCATTAGATGAAGAAAAAGAAATCTTAACTGCACAAGCAAGGAACGAAGGTAAACCAGAAGCAGTTATTGAAAAAATGGTTGAAGGCAGAGTTAAAAAATATTACAAAGATGTATGCTTGTTAGACCAAGAATTTGTTAAAGATAGTTCAAAAACTATTTCACAAATTATCAATGAAGCAATTTTGACAATAGGTGAAAAAATCTCAGTTAGAAGATTTGTTCGTTATGAAATGGGCGAAGGCTTAGAAAAGAGAAATGATAACCTTGCTGACGAAGTTGCAAAACAAATGGCTGGTAAATAATTTTAAAAACTCTTTCATTTTGAAAGAGTTTTTTTATGTTGCAAAAAAGTTTTAATTGTTGTAAAATAAAATCGTGGACGAACAAAAACAAACAGAAACGAGAATCGCAACTTTGATAGATACAGACTATCAAACTTTTTCTGATGAAAAAAAATCCACCGAAAAACGAGAAGAAGCAAAAAGAAAACTTTTCAATTTTGTTGAACCAAAATCTGAAAAAAAAGTTTTGCCAAAACAGTCAATTTCTTTGAATAAAGAAGTCTTTGAAAATGAAGAAGTAGAAAATGTAGAACCTAAAAATGAAATTAAATTTTTTTCTCAGACTGAAATAGAACCTGAAAAAATAATTGAAGAAAATATTGAAGAAAATATCGAAAAAAATATTGAAGACGATATTGCAGACGAAATTGAACAAGAACCTGAGATGGAAATTGAACAACAAACAGAATACGAAGATGACATTGTTCAAGAAGAAAAGAGATTGCAACGCAAAAAAATTGTGTATGAAAATCAAAAAAAGCCAAGTATAAAACTTCGTTTAAAATTGGCTATATGTGCAATTGCACTTGTGCTCACTTGTTTGGGCGGTTGGGCTATTTATAATGCAGTTGAAATTAAAACTTTAACTGGCGAAGCACAAGCAAAAAATGCTGAATATAATATAAGTGTCATGAAAGTTATTAAAACAACTTCAAAACTAGACGATTTAACAAATCCAAACAGTATAACAAACTTGGACGAACTTGAAAGCGCAAATATTGTGCAAATTATTCCAAAAGAAAAAGTGTCGCCAAAAACTATTGAAAAACAAAGTAATTGGTTCGATAGAGTTTGTAATTGGTTATCAAATTTATTTAAATAAAAAAATTAATCTGGCAAATAATATTTATTGGAGAAAATATTATGCCAGATTTTTTAAAGGTTATAGTTTTTAGCGCGTCGGCGTTTGTTTTTATGTTTTTAATTGCAAAAATGCTGGGCAAAAAACAAATTGCTGAATTAGATTTTACAGATTATGTAGTTGGTATCACTATTGGTTCAATAGCGGCCGAATGGGCAACTGAACTTGAACAGGAGTGGTATCATTTTGTCATTGCAATGGCGGTCTTTGGACTATTTAGCCTAATAATTTCTCTTTTAGAACAAAAAGCGACAAAAATTAAATCCTTTTTGCGAGGAAAACCAATTATCATAATATCAGAAGGAAAATTTCAGTATAAAAATTTAAAAAAATCAAAATTGGATGTCCATGATATTTTAGGAATGTGTCGCGTTCAAGGATATTTTAGCATCGAAGATGTCGAATACGCAATATTGGAAACAAGTGGTGAGTTGTCTATTTTGCCAAAAACATTAAACAAACCAGCATCAGTTGGTGATTTGCAAAACCCCGACTTGTCTAAAAGTGAACTTGAAAATTATGTTGTTATAGACGGAAAAATTAATTCAGACATTTTAAGAACACTAGGTAAAGATACAGATTGGCTTTTGAATAAACTTCAATTTACAAAGAAGAAGCAACTTAAAAACATAATTTTAGCAATTTACGACGATAAAAATGACCAAATAATTGTTCATAACAAAAACGATTAATTTCCACAAATGAAAATTTGTTTAAATTGTATAAAATTATTTGACAAATACTTTTATAATTCGTAAAATAATTACGACAAACAAAGGTATGGCAATTATATGGGGAGGTTTTTATGAACAATAAAACGAAAACTAGAAGCCTAAGAGTAGCAATCATCGCGATTGCGCTTTTGTTATGCTTTGCACTTGCAGTAGGCGTAACATCGGCGTTGTATCAAGCACGCAGACAGGCAACTGGAACCCTTAACATGGATAAGGGTATAGTCATTGACTATAAAGGATTTGATAAGGGGGATGAGAATATATGGCAACGCGAAACAACCACATCATTTAAGTTGTTCGAAGAAACCAATGCTCAACCAGGACAAGAAATTTCAG
>CALBYO010000116.1 GCA_937889705.1 uncultured Bacillota bacterium
GATATTGTTAAAAATCACGAGTTAAAAAAGATATTTTGCAACGATGCTATTAATGAAAGCGTGGACGCGTTTTTGAATGGTGGGTTAAATTTGACAAAAGCAAGTTTAAACTCGTATGTTCATCGTAACACATTGATTTATCGTATTGGGAAAATAAAGAAGACCATTGGTCTTGACCTTAAAAGTTTTGAAGACTGTGTTTTGTATATAAACGCGCGCGAAATTTTTAAAATGTTGAACGCCTGCAATTAAAAAAATCAACTCTCCAAGCGAGAGTTTTTTTATAAATATAATTTGAAAATATAAAAAGTTATGTTAAAGTATAAGCATAGGAGTTTTTCATGGAAATTTTACGCGACATCAGCCAAATAGAGAAAGCATTAAAAACGATTTTTGATTTTGAAGACGGTTTTGACTTTGAAGGTTTTATTTCAAGGCAAATTAAATTAAACGAACTTGCAAATGTAAAAGTTAAGGAGATTTCACAAGAAGAAATCGAAAAAAATATTTTTGAGTTTTCGGACCTTTTATTTCAATTAAAAAATTACATATTTGCACTTTCAAATTTTGTTAGATTGTTGCTTCATTGCAACTTGCAAATTGAACTTTATCATTTTGTTAAAAGAATGTTTGTTGGTCAAATTGGACAAATCAAATATGTAAGCAACAAGCAAGCATACACTTTTGACGAAAAATATTTTGATAGATTTGTTGAAATTGTTAAAAACTGCGAAATTGAAAAGGAGTTGTATCTTCCTTTTGTTTTGTCTGCCTTTGAAAGCGATAAGTCAGACTCGCTTTTTGTTTGGAAAAGGCCAGCAATTGAGTTTATGCAAAGATTTTTCAATGAAAACGAAGAATGGACGATTTCCTATTTAGCAATGCACCCAGAGCAAAAATATGGCATTTTGGCAATGATAACAGACTTTAACACGCCACGCGGCATCAAAATGTTGATTGATGATTTTATCTCTGGTGAAAATGCAGATGAAAATAGAATTGGTCATATTTTGAAAAAGTATAAGCGCGAAACATTCTTTGAACTTGATAGAAGGCTTTTAGATAACGCAGCAAGCAAGTTAGATTTGATTCAAATTTTGTTCATTTTTGGTTCAGACACCGAAGCAATTTCAAGATTAAAAGAAATTTACGAAAGAGAAGAAGATGTTGAAATTAAAAATCAGATTGCTGAAAGGTTAGACATAATTGAAAATGTTTCTAACAAGACAGAAAAGCAATTTATGTATCTTGTTCGCAGAAAAGTGAAAGAACCACAAGAGCGCACTCTTGGCTTGCCATTTGATAGACTCAATTTGACATATCAAAGCGGCGTCAAAGCGGACAATGCAACTTATACATATATTATTGATTTGTTTAAGGAAGACAAAGGCCTTTATAACTTAAAAAATCTCGAATATTTATATGATATTTTTGACAAAGATAGTTTGAACAATTATGCACAAAGTGTGTTTGAAGTTTTGAAAAAGAAAGACGACATCAAATCTGCTAAGTGGGCAGTTAGAATGGCAGCGCTCTTGTGTGATGAAAATCAAGCAAAAGCCTTGGCAGAGTTTGCAGTTGTTTTGATGTACGAAAAACGCGTTAAAGAAGCCAAATATTTAGTTGAATGTTTGTGCTATTCGGGCAAAATTGAAGCGTTAGACTTTTTCAACGATCCTAAATCCAACGAAATTTTGGAAGAAAATTGGCGTGACGAATTGATGTCAATGCTTGTTAAAAAATCTGGTCTTGGTGAAGATGTTGTTGGAGATTTCTTGGCTATTGGCAAAAATGACGAAACGACAATGGAAGAACAATCAAGCAGGTTGTTTAGAGCATATATCAATAATAGGCGTTTCAAAAGTGAATATTTTGATTTCCTTAACAAAAATGAACCTTTCAAAACCTTGTTTGAACATATTGTGTTTGGAGAATATAGATTTGACAGGTTAAACAATGCCTTTTATATGAAAGACGGCGAAAGAAAATATCTTGTGAAACTTACACAAGACAATATTTTAAATGTTGAAGAAAACGCATCAGAATTTGAAATCGGAATTGTTCATGCGTTAGATTTGGACGAGCGTTTTGAAAGCGTGCTTTCTGCACCGATTGAGCCACTCTTTGAACAATTTAATTTTGGAAGATATAATGTTAAAGATTTTAACGCACAAGTTTCTGAACTTTCAACTTTTGCTGGAATGTTTATTTTGATTGATAGTTATGTTGAAAAAATGGCAGACTCTGGCTTTATGAAAAATGTTGAAAATGGCAATTATACTTTTTCAAATTTCATCAATATAAACAAAGAATTAAACTTGGCTTGCATAGTAAATTTGGATAGGCCAGTTGTAAGAAATCAAGAATACGCAGTGTTGAGCACAATAAGTTTTTATAAACTTTCCGACCTTATTGAGAATAATGGTAAATACAATTTTTCAGCAGGTGATGCGCTCACAACAGGCAGTATTCCAGCAAGATATTTTGATTATTGCTTGTCCACAATTTTGTCTTGTGCAAAATGATATTTATAAATTCTCTCTATTTTAAGTATAAAATTTCGATATGTTATAACTATTGACTTGCGTGTTTTCATGCCATATAATGTTGATGTACATGGAGGGAACTTATATGGAAGAAAAGAAAATGACATTAGCACAAAAAAGAGAACAAAAGTTTTATGACAAAATGTCAGATTACCAAGACGAGAGTACAAAAAAATACGAAGCAAAAAGAGAAAAATACGAAAAAAAATATTCTAAACTTTCAACAAAAATGGTAAAAAACGCTTATAAAAGCCAAGTGATTATGTCTGGAATACATGACTTATTTGCAGGTCCAGCAGAAGAAATGGCAGATACAGCTCACCCAATAAAATCAATAGGTGTTGGTGTATTAGTTCTTGCAGGAGCAGCGTTCCTTGCGGGCGGAGTATTAATGCTTACAAAAAATCCATTAATAATGGACGCTATTGCATCAGATTCTGGCTTTTTGGCTGATTTATTAGTAGGTGGAGATCCAGCAGTATTTTGCAAAAACTTTGGTGGAATTTGGACAGGTCTAGGTTCGTTCTCACTGGCATTTGGCACTGCAATATCAAGAAAATTTAATATGGCAGTTTATAAGGTAGCAAATAATTTTTCAACAAAACACCAAATAAAATCAGAAGCAGCACAAAGCGTATTGCGTGAAAGGAATGTTCCATACGAAGAATATTCATTATAAAATTAAATAAAACTCCGTTATTTGCGGAGTTTTTTTATGTTTAAAAAATGGGGCATTGCAAATAATAAAGATATGTTAGACAAACGAAGCGAAGCATTGCTCAGAATTGTAAACGAAGAATGTAGGGAAGGGTCATACAAAGTTTTAGAAGTTGATGACCTAATTCGTGCTATGCCACACAAGTACAAAATTGATAGCGAAGGCATTGCACAACTTATGGGCTATCTTTCCAGCGGTGAGTATGTTTCTGTAAAATATGGCGATGAACAAGTATTTTGTGTTTCGCCACTTCCACGCGGAAGGAGAATGTTTGAAGTTGAACAAGACGAAAAGAAATTTAGAAAACGCGTCAAATTTAGATATTTTTTATTTTTCATTGTTGGGGCAGCAATAGCGTTTGGAGTTACGCTTGCCACATCTTATATTTCCAAGACTTTTTTAAATTTAATGTAATAATAAGGGCGAACTTTCGCGTTTAATGTCGCATTATTTCCACAAATAATTTGTTATATTTTTGTTAATTTGTCGATTTAATTGGCAAATTTTTTATTTCCGACAAAACCTGCTATAAAGCCCTAAAAATCACGATATTTTCCCACTTTTTGGCTCATTTAATTATTTTATACTCGCATTGGCTCAAACAGAGCGATGGAGGATGAATATGGAGAGAAATCAAAAAAACGATGCACTTAGGAGACTTGCAAGGCAAGCAAAAGAAAGACTATCATCAGGCGGCTACAAACAGCCAGAAAGATATAGTTCAGTATTCAAAGTTTATGAGGGTGGAATTGTGGCAGATTACAAATTAGTTGTGCTTTCTGACACCGAAGATGAAAAGTTGTATAACAAAGTTAAGGAAATTTTGAATGAAAATGTTGACATTACAGATCCGATTGGAAAAATTGTTGACAAATCAAAACTTGAAAATATGAACAGTTTTGAACGCGACAGATACATTATGAATATGAAAGACAAATATCTTGAAATGCGAGATAGGTATTTTAAAGAAAATTTAAAAGCGTTATAATGTTGAAAAATTTAAAAAATCTGATATAATGTATTTGTGAAATATCAGAAGTTTGACGATAGAATTGAAATTTATGAAAGCGAAGAATTTTGCCCAAAACATATTTTAGAATGTGGGCAAGTTTTTTGCTATAAAAAAGTTGGCGAAAGTTACATAGTGTATCCACAAGATAAATGTTGCGTGGTTAATCAAACAGATTATGGCTACGAAATCAGAACTAACGACACTCAGTATTTTGAGAACTTTTTTGATTTAACAACAGATTATAAAAGCGTTAAAAACCAACTTGCTGGCTATAAAGAATTGGAATTTCCTTTGTCTTTTGGCGGCGGTATTAGGATTTTAAAACAAGACCTATTAGAAACTATAATCAGTTTTATGATTTCCGCTAACAATAACATTAAGCGTATAACTGGCACGCTAGATAAAATAAGGCTTCACTTTAATAAAAAGATAGAAAATTCTTGTGGTGCTGAAATTTATGGTTTTCCTTCGCTTGAAGAACTTTCAACGCTAGACGAAAGTTTTTTCAAAAGTGTTGGAGCAGGTTATAGAGCGCCGTATCTTACATATACAATTTCCAAATTAAATGATTTTCTTAACGATTATCCTTTTGAAAAAGCAAGCAGCATTGAAACGAAAGTTTTATTAAACGAACTTCTTAAATTGAAAGGAGTGGGCAGAAAAGTTGCGGAGTGCATTTTGCTTTTCGGCTATGGCAAAAAAGA
>CALBYO010000117.1 GCA_937889705.1 uncultured Bacillota bacterium
AATAAATTTAATATTTTTTTCTTTAAGATAATCGCTATCTAAATCAATTCTTATTTTCAATTCTAATGGCTCTTTTGAATTATTTATTAATTTTAAAGTTTTAGAATTTAATGTGGCAAATTGACCGTTTTCGACATCGGAATTTCTAAATTCAAAATCTTTTTCAGTAATTGTATATACCACTGTTTTTTTCCAATATTCTGTTGAAGTTCCTATCTTAGAAATATTAAATTCAAAATCTTTCGCGACCATTTTAAACAATGATTGGCTTGCATATATAATTCCGTTTTTATTTGTGTGACATTTAAAACCGAAATAATTAAAGTCATAATCTGTTTGTAATTGTGGGTCAAATTTTTGAGACTCTTCATTCCACATGCGTATATTAAAGTAAGACGATAACTCTACTAGTGGCAATGTGTAATCTCCATAGCCTTCTGTTGAATTTGGCAAAGAATTAAATACTGCGTAAAAAAACTGATCGTATGTATAAGTTCCAGTTTGAGTATGAACTGTATAGGCGTCATTTTCATTAACTGCTGCACCAAACCAACTCTTAATTTCATTTTTGATTGTTCCCCAAACATTCTTTTCCTTCCATGTTCTTGTCCAGGTTTTATCTAATGTTAGTGAAAATATTTTGTTATCAATTTTAACAATCATCGGATCACTAAAATTCCAATTCTGAACTGCTGCCCAAGTTGTTTCTTTAAAGCCCTCATAAAAATAAAATTCTCCAGCAAGCGTCTTTTCAACATCTTCACCAAAATTATTCTTTAATACTTTTATCGTACCATTTAAGTCCCAAATATCTTGAATGCTATTAATTGTGCTTTCAACTTTATTAATCGAATATGCTCCATTAGAATAAAAATATTTAACAAATGCTTTGAAATATTTTTCATCGTTAGCTTTCAAATAGTCATAATATGCTTGTATCTTGTTCATATCAAAAACTTTTTGAACACCTATATGTTTAACTGTAGATGCGCGTTGATCTGTATAAAAATTAAATTTTATCTCTTGAACAATAAACCCGTTATTATTTTTATTGTCATACTGATTAATTTCCATGAATGGATATTCATTGCCTTCTTCATCAACTATTGTATTTAAATATGTTGCGCCAATGCTTTTAGGTTTGTCTAAGTTCTTAATGTAAAAAACCCAGGCCAAAGTTATCACTAAAAAGATTAATGCTAAAATACCCATTACTATTGCAGTTATTTTTTCTGCTCTACTATTTGTTGACATTCTATTTCCTTTTAAGCCCTTCTGGGCAAATTTTTCAAAAAAAAGGCTAAGACTGTACCTAGCCTTTTTTAAATTAAAAATTAAATCTGATTACTGCGTTTTCTGTTTCAATTGTGTTTTCATCTTGTGTAGGTTCTTGAACTTGCTCTTCTTGCTGGCTGTTGCCAGTAAAAATTTCTTTTATGTAGTCC
>CALBYO010000118.1 GCA_937889705.1 uncultured Bacillota bacterium
AATTTTTAAATCTTTACCTTTAAATGAAACATTAACATTTTCACAAATAGTTCCGATGTCTGAATTTGATGTGATAACCAAACTATTTTCTTTAATATCAAATTTAACAAGATTGCTTTGACCGATTTTTGAAAGAAGAGATGCTCTATCCAACGCGTCTTCAAATTGATTCTTGTTGATAACGATTGTTGTTTCAAAGTTTTGTGGAATGATTTGTTTATAATTTAAGAAATCGCCGTCCAATAATCTTGTTGTAACTTTTGTTTCGTTTAAATCAACCATCAAATAGTTCTTTTGAATATAGATATTGATAATTTCATCGCTATCGCCAAGAAGTTTGCTAATTTCTGACAAACTCTTTGCTGGAACAATAACATTTGCTTGAATGTTTGCAAATTTAATTGGATTTTTGCAAAGCGCGAGCCTATAACCATCAAGAGCAACTGCTGTGATTTGTTCACTTGAAATTTCAAACAAAACACCTTTTAAGATTGGTCTTGTATCGTCTGTTGCAACTGCAAAAATTGTTTTTTGAATAAGGTTTTTAAGTTCTGTTTCTGTCATAGCAAAATATTCGCTTGAATCCACTTTATTAAAACTTGGATATTCAAGAGAATTATAACATTGAACAACACCTTCACTATCTGTGTATTTAATTTTAAGTTGATTTTTCTCGTTTGTTGAAAGTTCAATTTTTTCTTTTGTTAACTTTCTAACGAATTCAGTAAAGAATCTGCCTGGAACAACAGTTTCACCTTCAACTTTAACTTCTGCTTTTATCTTCTTTTCGATAGAAAGTTCTTGGTCTGTTGCACTTACAACAACATAATCGTTATCTGCAACAATTTTAATACCTTCTAAAATTGGATTTGTTGTTCTATAAGCAATCGCTCTTGAAACTTTAATAACTGCTTCTGATAAATCTAATCCATCACATACTACTTGCATACTTTTTCTCCTATATAATATATAGTTATTATAACATATATCAAAAAAAATATCAAATAAATAAAGCGACAAGTTTTCAAAATTTGCCGCCAAAACATATTTTTATTTATTATTTAAATAAGATTATTCTTAATAAGGGCTGTTGAAATGTGTATAACTTTTTTACGCCACAAAATATCGATTTAAAATTTAGAATTTTTCAAAATTTGACACAATATATTGTATAAAATTGTTTTTGTAAAATTGTGAATTAGTTGTGCACAACTCAAATAAGTTATAAACAATTACACATTAAATCTGAAAAGCATGATGTCGCCTTCTTGAACAACATAATCTTTGCCTTCAATTCTAACCTTGCCTTTTTCTCTTGCATTAAGATAAGAACCGGCCGCCATAAGGTCGTCATAACTTACAACTTCTGCTTTGATAAAACCTTTTTCAAAGTCTGAATGAATTTTACCAGCCGCTTGTGGTGCTTTGCTTCCCTTTTTGATTGTCCAAGCACGAACTTCCTTTTCGCCTGCTGTTAAGAAACTCATAAGTCCTAAAAGCGAATAACTTGCAACAACAAGTTTGTCAAGACCGCTGTCCTTAATTCCAAGTTCATCTTTGAACATTTCTTGTTCTTCTGGTGATAATTCGGAAAGTTCTTCTTCAATTTTTGCGCACAAAACTATAACTTCTGCGCCTTCTTCTGCTGCTATTTCCTTAACTTGTTTTACATACTTGTTATCTTCTTTTCCAATGTCGTTTTCTGAAACATTAGCAACATAAATAATAGGTTTTGATGAAAGAAGGAAGAAACTGTCGCAAATTTTCTTTTGTTCTTTTGTGAGTTCAACACTCCTTGCACTTTTTCCGTTTTCAAGTGCCGTTTTGATTTTCCCAAGAACTTCAACTTCTTCTTCCGCGCCCTTTTCGCCAACTTTTGCAAGTTTAACAAGTCTTTCATATCTTTTTGAAACGCTTTCAAGGTCGGCCAAAATCAATTCAAGATTGATAACTTCAATATCGCGTTTTGGATCAATAGAACCAGAAACATGGATAATTTTTTCGTTATCATAACATCTAACAACATGAACAATGGCGTCAACTTCGCGGATATGACTTAAAAATTTATTACCAAGACCTTCGCCTTTACTTGCACCTTCAACAAGACCTGCAATATCAACAAATTCAATACTTGCTGGAATAATTTTTTTGCTGTTGTAAAATTCAGCAAGTTTGTTTAACCTTTCATCTTTAACATCAACAACGCCAACATTTGGTTCAATAGTACAAAATGGATAATTAGCACTTTCTGCACCTGCACTTGTGATTGCGTTAAATAGCGTGCTTTTGCCAACATTAGGTAAACCAACAATTCCGATTTTCATATTTTTCTCCTAGTTTGTTAATTTGAAATATATTTAAAACAAATTGCATAACATATATTCTGAAATAGGTATATTACAAAAAGGAAAATTGTGCAAGAGAAATGAGCATTTTAGTTGCATTAATCTTAGGAATTGTTCAAGGTTTAACAGAATTTTTGCCAGTGTCAAGCAGTGGTCATTTATTTTTGCTGAATGAAATTTTCGGAGTTGATGGTGATTTTTTATTGTTAAGTATAATCTTACATCTCGCCACGCTGCTAGCAGTTATTATTGTTTTTTATAAAGATATTTGGCAACTTATTAAACACCCATTCTCAAAACAAGCGTGCAATTTATATATTGCAACAATACCAACAGTCGCAATAGTATTTTTGTTTAAATTTGCACTTGGAGATATATTTGAAAACGCAAGTTTGCTTCCATTTTGTTTTATGGTGACGGCGGTTTTATTATTGATAACCTATCTTTTGTCTAACAGAAAAGTTGAAGATAGAAGTTATGAAAATGACTTTAACGGCACTGTAAAATGGACTTCCGCACTCGGCATGGGAATAGCACAGGGACTTGCCACAATCCCAGGAATTTCAAGGTCTGGTTCAACAATTTGCACCGGTTTACTTCTTGGTGAAAGCAGAAAAGAAAGTGCTAAATTTTCATTTTTAATGAGTATTCCGATTATTATTGCTTCAATGCTATATGAAATAATTTTTACTTCATCAACGGAAACTCTGAGCCAAATTGGAGTTGTTCCACTTCTTGTTGCTTTTGTTTCGGCATTTCTTGTTGGAATATTTTCTATCAAATTTATGCTCAAAATTGTTGAAAAAGCAAAATACTATTATTTCTCCATTTATCTTTTTATCTTGTCAATAGTCAGTATGTTTATTGTTTAAAATCATTTTTAAATGACAATAATTTTCAAAGGAGAATTTTTGTTATGAGAAAATTAGGAATGAGTTTAAACGAAGTTAAAGATAAAATAAGAGCGTTAAAAGGCTCTAATGTTACGCTCGCTATAAATCGTGGACGAAAAAAAATTGATAGATTTCAGGCAACAGTTGAAAACATTTATCCGAGTGTTTTTACAGTTAAAGTTGACCAAATCAATCAATTAGACACACAAACATTTTCTTATTTTGATGTCTTGTGTGGTGATGTGGAAATATTATCTATCAGCTGATTTTTTGTTCTTTTTCCAATTTTTAACAACAATCGGTATCACTGTTGATGCAATAATAACAATTAAAAATATTGCAATTAAAAAGTAATAATTAAAACCGCTGACTTGAATATTTTTTGTTAAAACATACCCTGTTCTAATTTCGTTTTCGTAGTAAAATGAGATTTGTGAGTATGTTTTATTTTTGTCATATTTTTCAAGTAATTTTATGTTTGTGTCTTTACTTAAAATTATTTCTTGACCATTGATTTTTAATTTTTGATATTCTCCGTCAACAAGATTGTAAATTTCACTATCAGAATTTAGTTTGGCGTTTGGTTGAAGTTTTACATAAAGTTCTTGCTCTGTATCACTAACAACTGAACTGCATAAAACATATCCGATAACAAAATCGTCATTATCTAAAACTGGATAAAATTTAAGATTTGAACCTTCGTTTAAATCGTTGATTTCCATTGCGCTGATTTTTATTGTTGAGCCGTATTCTCTTACTTCCAAAATGTTATTTTCTAATGCCGAATTTGGTTCTTTAAATACATTGCAATCTGTCACGCAAACTCGATATGTTTCAGATTCTGCTGAGCATACAAAATTGTTGGAACTTACAATTCCAACTAATGAAAGCATTAACAACAAAATGATTAAAATCAAACTTTTTTTCTTAGTCATGTGACTATTTTATGTTATTTATAAAAGAAAGTCAAATTATATTTTCTTGTTTTATAATGTTACTTTATGTCGAAAATAGTTTGCTTTAAAATGAAAAAGGAGTATATTTGTAAGTATGAAAAAGTTTGTGATTTGTTTTCTGTTAGTCGTTGCTTTGTCTATTGTTCCAATGATTTTTGCAGGTTGTAAAAATGACACACCTGCCAAGTCTGAAAGTTCAAGCAAACCAAGTTCTGAAACAACAGTTGAAACATCAAGAAAATTTAAATTTGAAAAACAAAACAATTTTGAAAATATAATTTATGACTTTGATAACAACAAAATTACTTTAAAACTTTCCAGCGATGAAAATTGCAATGTTGTAAATTTTAGCGTCAAGATTTATGAAGGCGATACACTTTATGAAAAGCAATCAATTCGTTATGAAATATCTAATTCAAACGAAATCGAAATTGTTAATTTTGCGTTTACAAATTTTTATTTGAAGTTTAATAAAACAGGAACATATTCACTTAAAATTTATGATGAATTTGAATATATAACAAAAACAATCTTAATCGTGGTTGAATAAATTACATATAAAAGTAAATAATTAAAGCGGAGTATTTTATGTCTAAAACTAAAACTATTTTCGCTTTTTTTTGTATGTTGTTATTATTTTCAGTTGTTTTTTCTGCGTGTTCGCAAAAGGACTCACGTCCTGTTATTTATGAAAATGATTTTTCAAAAGGCAACAATTCAACTTTTACAAGTTTTGGAACAATTCAAGATAACGACGACAAAACAATATCGCTTATAAAATCGAATGATAATATTGGACCAGTTTGTTATTTTGGAAAGGAAAATAAGAATTCTGTTTGGGTGGATAGAGGCTTAACATCTGAACTTGTTTTTGAAATTAAACCAGCAGAAATTGAAACAGATAAATGTTTCGATTGGTCGTTTGTAATTAATAATTTAGAGAAAAACCCACTCAGTCAAGTTGTTGTTTCTTTTAGAAAATATGAAAAAGGTTTAATGGTTGGCTACTCTCAAAAAACTGGCGAAAACTCAAATAAAGAAAACACTTCAAATGAGAAATCAAAAGTTATTGAAAAAACCGGCGATTATATTTTGCAAGTTTCATTTTATTCAAACATCAAAGACGAAATTTTGTTCAATATAATCTTAACAGAAAAATCAAACGATGAAGATATATTTGTTGTCAGTGGCGAAAAACTTTTAGACTCAGACGAAAAACAAATTGAAACAAGTCAGGTTGGTGGTATGCGAAGCGTAGGACTTTCGTATATGACTATCGAATCTATAAAAATGAAAAAAGTAAGACTTTTAGAAAATTGATAATTTAATTATTGCAATACAATATTTTTGTGATATACTACTTGCGAAATGAAAGAAAAAACAATATGCGCGCTTGCAACTCCGATCGGAACAGGCGGAATTTCAATAATCAGAATAAGTGGCAATGACAGTTTGAACATTGCCAAAAATTTTTTTGTTTCAAAACATATAGATTTTGAAAATATCAAACCAAGATATTTATATCTCGGCAATTTTATATCTGATGAAGTTAAAGACCAAGTTTTGATGGTCTATTTCAAAGCGCCCTTTTCTTTTACTGGCGAAGATATTGTCGAATTTCAATTCCATGGCGGACAACTTCTCGCACAAAAAATATTAAAAAGTTTGCTTACAAAATGCTCTCTCGCAGAACCTGGCGAGTTTTCAAAACGCGCATTTTTAAATGGTAAAATTTCACTTGACGAAGCAGAAGGAATTTCCGAACTTATTCTTGCAGAAAGCGACACGCAACTCAAAGCGGCGGAAATTTTGCAGTCTGGAAAACTGACCGAAAAAGTAGTTGAAATGCAAAATAAAATAACAGATTTACTCGCTGAAATTGAAGCAAATTTAGACTATCCAGACGATGTTGAAGAAGAACAACTTTTTGAAAAAAGTGAGAATTTGCTAAAAAAACTTAATTCAGAAATTATCGAAGTTTTAGAAAATAGTAAAAATTCAAATTTGATTAGAAGCGGCGTGAATGTTGCAATTGTAGGAAAAACAAATGTTGGCAAATCAAGTTTATTAAATGCTTTGCTCGGTGAAGAACGTGCTATTGTAACAAATATTGAAGGCACAACAAGAGATACAATCAGGGAAAAGATTTTTATTGATGGCGTAACTGTTAATTTAATAGACACAGCAGGTCTTAGAGAAAGTGACGATGTCGTTGAAAAAATTGGCATTGAAAAAACAAATAAAGAAATCAAAAATGCAGACATCGTTTTGCTTGTTTTAGACTTGTCCAGAGAATTAAAACAAGATGAAATTGAAATGATTGAAAACTTAAAAAATCGTTCTCATATTATTGTTGGAAATAAGAGCGATATCAAAAATAAAAAATTTGATTTTGATTATATAGAAATAAGTGCAAAAAACAACGAAAATATTTCCGAAATCAAAAAGCAAATTATTGAAAAAACAATTTCAGGGAAAATAGATTTTTCTAAACTTGTTTTAACAAATGAAAGGCATATTTCTATTTTACAAAATACAAAACAAAAAATTGAAAATGCTTTAAATGGTCAAAAAGTTAATTTAGATATCGAAGCATTTATATTAAAAGATATTTGGAAAGAACTTGGAAAAATTTCAGGAACAACAGAAGACGAAAAAATAATAGACTTAGTATTTTCTAAGTTCTGTTTGGGGAAATAATAAAATATGGAAAAAATTAATTTTGATGATAATTTTGATGCAGTCGTCATTGGCGCTGGCCATGCTGGTTGCGAAGCAGCACTCGCTCTTGCGCGCCTTGGCAAAAAAACATGTTTAACAACGATTAGCCTTGATGCTATCGCTTTTTTGGCATGCAATCCTTCAATCGGCGGAACTGCAAAAGGACATCTTGTTTGCGAAATTGATGCTCTTGGCGGCGAAATGGGGAAAAACGCTGACGCAACAATGCTTCAACTCAGAATGTTAAATCAAGGCAAAGGTCCTGCTGTTCACAGTTTGCGCGCCCAAGTTGATAAAAATAAATATCACGAAAGAATGAAAAAAGTTCTTGAAGAAAATGAAAATATCACAATAAAACAAGCAGAAATTGTTGAAATATATGCAGAAAACAACAAAATTGTCGGAGTAAGAACCGCTCTTGGCGAAAATTTGTCTGCAAAAGTTGTTGTTGTTGCAACTGGCGTTTATCTTAAAAGTCAAATCATTATCGGAAATTACATGAAAGACAGCGGGCCAAACGGTTACGCTCGTGCAGAAGAACTTTCAAATAGTTTAATCAAATTAGGGCATGAACTTAGAAGATTTAAAACCGGCACACCTGCAAGAATTAATTCTCGAACAATAGATTTTTCAGGACTTGAAATCCAAGGCGGCGAGAAAAACATTCAACATTTTTCGTTTGATAACACGGAAGAAATTTTAAATGACTATCCTTGCTATGTGACATACACAAATCTAACAACTCACAAGATTATAAGAGATAACATTCATCGTGCACCTTTGTATTCTGGTTTAATTCATGGTATTGGTCCTAGATATTGCCCTTCAATCGAAGATAAGGTTGTTCGTTTCCCAGACAGAGAGCGTCACCAATTATTCTTAGAACCAGAAGCACTCTCAACAAATGAAATATATGTCCAAGGTTGTAGCACATCACTTCCATTTGATGTCCAAAAACAACTTTATCATTCAATTAAAGGACTTGAAAATGCTCAAATAATGCGTTATGCCTACGCAATCGAATACGATGCAATCGACAGTCAAACATTAAAAGCATCACTAGAAAGCAAGTTTGTTGATGGACTTTTCTTTGCAGGACAAATCAACGGCACAAGTGGCTATGAAGAAGCCGCAGCGCAAGGTATAATTGCTGGTATTAACGCAAATCAAAAATTGGATAATAAGGAGCCACTTGTTTTAGGACGTGAGCAAAGTTATATCGGAGTTTTAATTGACGATTTAATCACAAAAGGAACAAACGAACCTTACAGAATGATGACATCAAGAGCCGAGTTTAGACTTGTTTTAAGACAAGACAATGCGGACGAAAGATTAACACCTATTGGAAGAACCATTGGTCTTGTAACTGACAAAAAATATCAAAAATTCATGCAAAAACGCGAAAAATTGCAAAAAATACGCGAAAAATTAGCAATTTTAATAAAAAGAGATGAAAAACTAATAAATTTATTAACCGAATGCGGAGAATCAATTCCAGATAGTTCAATGAGAATTAAAGATTTATTAAAGAGAAATAACATCACAATTTTTGATATTAAAAAACATTATCCAGAAATTTTTGAAGACGATGAGGATATGTTCTTAGACATAATTAATACCGAAGTCAAATATGAAGGATATATCAACCAACAGAATGATGAAATTGAAAAGTTAAGAAAGCAAGAACAAACAAAAATACCAGAAGAAATTGACTACAATAAAGTAAAAAGTTTAAGAATAGAAGCAAGGCAAAAACTATCAAAAATTAGACCAGAAACTTTGGGTATGGCTTCAAGAATTTCAGGTGTATCCCCTGCTGATATTACAGTTTTATCAATCTATCTAAAATCATATAAAGGTTAAAACATGGAGAAAAAGATCGAACAAATTTTAATAAAGTCAGAAATTAAACCAACTAAGCAAATTGTGGATAATTTTGTTAAGTATTATAATTTGCTTATAGAAGGCAATAAAATTTGCAATCTGACGGCAATAACTGACGAAGATGGCGTTGTTGAAAAACATTTTTATGATAGTATTTTCCCACAAAAATATTTTTCATTAAATGCAAAAGTTTTGGATATTGGTGCTGGCGCAGGATTTCCTTCAATTCCATTAAAATTAGTTAGAGATGACCTTACTTTTACACTCTTAGATAGCCTAAACAAACGCATAAACTTTTTAAACAATACAATTCAAAGTCTTAACTTAAAAAATATAGAAGCAATTCATGGAAGAGCGGAAGATTTTGCAAAACTCAGTGACTATCGTGAAAAATTTGACATTACCACCGCCAGAGCGGTTGCAAATTTAAAAGTTTTAAGTGAATATTGTCTTCCTTTTGTTAAAGTAGGTGGCCAATTTATAGCATATAAGTCTGGTAGCTGCGATGAAGAAATAAACGAAGCAAAACAAATAATTTGCGAACTCGGCGGCAAAATTTCGAAAGTTATTGATTATAATATTGGTGAAAATTGCAGGAAATTAGTAATTATAGAAAAGATAAAAGAAACACTTAAAAAATACCCAAGACCAACCAAACAAATTAAAAATAGTAAATAAGGCGCAAAAATTTAATTTAGCGCCTTTTATTATTTTATGCAATTTTTTTGGCTAAAATTTTTAAAAATTCTTGTTTTTATATATGTATTATGTTAATATATACTATATATATTATATAAATTAAATAAAGAGGTACACAATGGGAAAAATACTTTCATTTGCAAATCAAAAAGGCGGAGTTGGTAAAACCACAACTTGCGTAAATGTCGCTGCATACCTTGCCTCAATGGGCAAAAAAGTTTTGCTTTTAGATATGGATCCACAAGGAAATGCAACCAGCGGCTTAGGTGTAGACAAAAGTTCTTCAACCAAAACTATTTATAATGTAATTGATGGAGATGCTTACATCGAAGAAGTTATTTTGCATTCTGCAATCAAAAACTTAGATGTAATCCCTGCCACAGTTGATTTAGCGGGAGCAGAAATCGATTTAGTTCAAATGCCAAATCGTGAACATATCGTTAAAAATAGGCTTAACAGAGTACGTGATAATTATGATTTTATCGTAATCGACTGCCCACCTTCTTTGGGATTATTGACAGTAAATGCTCTCACCGCTTCCGATGCGATTGTAATTCCAATTCAATGCGAGTTCTATGCTCTTGAAGGGCTAACTCAACTTATGAATACAATCAAATTGGTAAAAAAACATTTGAATCCAAATTTAGATGTTGAAGGAGTTGTTTTAACAATGAAAGATTCTCGCAGCAATTTGATAAATCAAGTAAGCAACGAGATTACGACTTTCTTTGGTAAAAAAGTCTTCACTACTGCAATACCTAGAAATGTAAGGCTTGCAGAGGCACCAAGTCATGGCGTGCCTATCGGAGCGTATGATAGTTCATCTAAGGGTGCAAAAGCATATTTAGCATTAGCAGAAGAAATTTTGAAGCGCAATAACATGAAATATGAAAACGCTACAACAAAAATTAAAATAGACGAAGGAGAAAACAATGATTAAGAAAGGACTCGGAAGAGGTATAAATGCCCTATTATCAATTTATGATGAAGAAGATGAATTAGAAAATAATCAAGAAGAAATTAAACAGACTGCAACTCAAAATACAACTGTAAAAGAAATTAAAGGTTTAAATGAAATAAATATCAACGACATAGTTCCTAATCCAAACCAACCTCGTAAACACTTTGATGAAACAGCATTAAATGAGTTAGCGTCATCAATTAAAGTGCATGGGATAATCCAACCAATCGTTTTAAACGAAGCCGAAGATGGTAAATACATGATTATTGCCGGTGAACGCCGTTGGCGTGCTGCAAAAATCGCAGGGCTTGAAACCGTTCCTGCTTATGTAAGAAGATTTACAGAAAAGCAAGTTAAAGAAATATCAATTATTGAAAACCTGCAAAGAGAAGACTTAAATCCGATAGAAGCCGCAAAAGCAATTAAGCAATTAATGGAAGAATATAAGTTGACACAAGAAGCGGTATCAGAAAGAATTGGTAAAAGCCGTTCAGTAATTGCTAATACTGTTAGATTGCTTACATTGCCAAATGAAGTAGTAGATATGATTGAAGCAAACAAATTGTCTGCTGGTCATGCTAAAATATTGGTTGCACTCACCGACCCAATCGAACAAATTAAGATTGCAACTGTTGCAGTTAATAAAAAATTATCAGTAAGAGATATCGAAAAGTTAGTTAAAAACATTAATCACCCTTCAAAAGAAAGACCAAAATCTGAACAAAGTATTGAATTAAAAGATATGATTAATGAAATGCAAAGAATATTTGCCACAAAAGTATCTGCTATTGGCAATGATAACAAAGGTAGAATATATATTGACTATTATTCAAAAGATGATTTGGATAGAATAAGCGAATTGTTAGCATTAATAAATAAAAAGACATTAACATTGCAAGATTTAAGTACATTCAATAAAAGAAAGTAAAAAATGTTTCACGTGAAACATTTTAATTGTTTAATATCGGTTTTATATAATTGAGGGTATAAATCTAATTATTATGGCATGTATTGCATAATTTTTATGTTACTTGAAAAACTTAATTTTCAGCCATTTTTTGTAAACGAGTAACTTGTCATTTAAAAATATAAAAATGGCTTAGGATTAAGATTTTTAAAACGGCATTTTAAGCCAAATTACTTAAAATTTACCTATTATAAAGGGTTAAACAAGTTGATAAAAAGTCATAATTGTGTTAAACTAATATCTAGAAGTTATTGAAAGGAGAGTTATGGATAAAAATAAAAAAGATAATTTTAAAAAGCTATGGTGGATAGTTTTTGCCATATTAATTATTGTGCTAGTTGTAATTTTATTCACAGGCAATAATTCTTATGGAGATAAAATAACGCCAAAAGAATTT
>CALBYO010000119.1 GCA_937889705.1 uncultured Bacillota bacterium
AGAAAATAGTATCGACGAAGCACTCGCTGGATACTGCACAAAAATTGAAGTTACAATCAACGAAGACGGCTCTTGCACTGTTTTAGATAATGGTCGTGGTATTCCAACCGGTATTCATAAAACTGAGCATAAAAGTGCTGTTGAAGTTGTTTTAACAAAACTTCACGCTGGCGGTAAATTTGGTGGCGAAGGATACAAGATTTCAGGCGGTTTGCACGGCGTTGGTTTGTCATGCGTTAACGCATTGTCTGAATGGTTAAAAGTTGATGTTTATCAAAACGGAATTCATCACTTTATGGAATTTAGACGCGGCGTTCCACAAAGTCCACTTCAACAACTTGAAAAAACAGATTATCGCGGCACAAAAGTTACATTTATGCCTGATAAAGAAATCTTTGAAACAACCGATTTCAATTACGAAACTTTACGCGCTAGATTCAGAGAAATTGCCTTTTTAAACAAAGGTCTTGTGATTTGTCTTGAAGATAAGCGTGAAGGACGCGAAAAACGCGATGAATTTGAGTTTAAAGGCGGTATTGTTGAGTTCGTTGAATATTTGAACAAAAACAAAGAAGTTTTGTTCCCTAACCCAATTTATTTCAACAAAATCAATCCTACAAACGAAATTGAAGTTTGTTTCCAATACAATGACGGTTATAGCGAAGTTATTCACGCATACGCAAACAACATCAACACAGAAGAAGGCGGAACTCACCTTGTAGGTTTTAAAAATGCTTTAACAAAAGTTGTTAACGAATATGGCGTTAAAAACAAAATCTTAAAAGAAACCGAAAAACTTTCTGGTGACGATGTTCGTGAAGGCATAACAGCGATTATCAGCGTTAAACTTATGAACCCTCAATTTGAAGGTCAAACAAAAACAAAACTTGGCAATAGCGAAATCAGAATTGCAGTTGAAAAAGCAATGCAAGATTGTTTTGGTGATTATTTGGAAGAAAATCCAAAAGAAGCAAAAGAACTTGTTTTAAAATGCGTAACAGCACAAAGAGCAAGAGATGCTGCTAGAAACGCTCGTGATTTAACAAGGCGTAAAGGAGTGCTTGAAAGCACTACCCTTCCTGGCAAACTTGCAGACTGCTCTGAAAAAGACCCAACATATTGCGAAATTTACCTTGTTGAGGGAGATTCTGCTGGCGGTACTGCAAAACAAGGCAGAGATAGGCGTTTCCAAGCGATTTTGCCACTTAGAGGTAAAATTTTAAACGTTGAAAAAGCAAGGCTAAACAGAGTCTTGGAAAGCCAAGAAATTAAAGCAATGATAACAGCGTTTGGCGCTGGCATTGGAACAGAATTTAACGAAGAAAAATTGAGATACAACAAAATTATCTGTATGACCGATGCCGATGTTGATGGTGCTCACATTCGTATCTTAATGCTCACCTTCTTCTTCCGCTTTATGAAACCACTTGTCGAAAACGGACACGTATATATCGCTCAACCACCACTATATAAAGTTGCTCGTGGCGGTAAAGACTTATATTTCTATTCCGATAAAGAACTTAACGACCACCTAGACACTTGCGGCAGAAAAAATGTAACAATTCAAAGATATAAAGGTCTTGGTGAAATGACAGCAAATCAACTTTGGGAAACAACAATGAACCCAGAGCAAAGAATTCTTCTTCAAGTTACAATGGAAGATGCTGTTGAAGCGGATAGATTGTTCTCTATAGAAGACAATTTATTGAAGATAACGCAAAACTCGTAACGGACTTAGATATTTAGGAGCCTTTATGAAAAATAATAAAAACGCTACACTTGAAACAGATAGGCTGATATTGAGGAAAATACGAAAATCAGATGCCGCAGACATGTTCAAAAACTATTGTAACGATGAAGATGTTGTAAAATTTCTTCCTTGGTATACTCATGGCAGTTTAAAGGCCACAAAAAAATATGTTAAAAGTTTAATAAAGAAAGCTCGCAAAAATAAAGAACATACTTTTCACTGGGTAATAGTGTTAAAAGAAACAAATGAAGTTGTTGGCGCTATTGAATTTGGCAAGTATGACGATGTCAATTTAAACTGCGAACTCGGTTATTGTTCAAGCAAATCATGCTGGAATAAAGGCATAATGACAGAAGCGGCAGCGGCGGCGGTCAAATATATGTTCGAGTCAACAAACATTGAAAGAATTTATGCTATACACGCTGTGGAAAATATTGGCAGCGGCAGGGTCATGCAAAAAATCGGCATGACAAAAGAAGGAACTTTAAGACATGCTAGAATTTGCAAAGGTAAATTTTTAGACTTTGACACCTACGCTATTATAAGGAGTGACTATGAGAAATGATTTTAGAGATGCTTATCAAAAGTTTTTAGACGCTTGGGGTCAAGAAGCACAAGAAAGAATGGCAATCGAAGAAATGAGCGAACTTACAAAAGAACTTTGTAAGAAAATCAGGCTCATGCGTGATGATTTTGCCGAGCAAAATGATGATAGGCTTAAACAAACAATTTCACATGTACAAGAAGAAATCGCGGACGTTTTGAATATGACAGAACAACTTGAAATTTACTTTGGTGAAGAAGAAATAGAAAAAATTAGAGAAGAAAAAATGCAAAGAACATTAAAACTTCTCGATGAGGTGAAATAATGAAAAACGATGAAAATAAAAAAGATGTTTCAAAGTTATTTGAAAACACAAAAGTTGTAAAAGTCGATGCAAATGAAGAACTTAAAAAATCATTCATCGCTTACGCTATGGCAGTTAACGTATCTCGTGCTATTCCTGATGTTCGAGATGGTTTAAAACCTGTTCATAGAAGAATTTTGTATTCAATGGGCGAAATGAACTTGTTCTCAGACAAGCCATACAGAAAATGCGCTCGTATCGTTGGTGATTGTATGGGTAAATACCATCCACACGGCGATAGTTCAGTTTATGACGCTCTTGTTCGTTTAGCACAAGACTTCTCAATCGGTTGCCCACTCGTTGATGGTCATGGTAACTTTGGTTCAGTTGACGGCGATAGCCCTGCTGCTATGCGTTATACAGAAGCAAGGCTTTCAAAAATCGCATCTGAAATGTTAAAAGATATCGACAAAAACACAGTCGACTTCTACCCTAACTTCGATGACACTTTGATGCAACCTGTTGTATTACCAGCAAAATTCCCTAACCTACTTGTAAACGGTTCAGATGGTATCGCTGTTGGTATGGCAACAAATATTCCACCACACAACCTTGTAGAAGTTATTAATGGCGTTCAAGCACTTATTAAAAACCCAGATATTGACATTGAAGAGTTAATAAAAATCATTCCAGCGCCAGATTATCCAACTGGCGGTATGATTATGAGCAGAACTGCTTTAAAACACGCATATAAAACAGGTCGTGGCGGCGTTGTCGTTCGTGGTAAAGCAGAAATTGAAACACTTGATAACGGCAGAGAAAGAATTGTTATTACCGAACTTCCATATCAAGTAAATAAAGCAAAATTTATTATCCAAATGGCAGACTTAGTTAAAGCAAAGAGATTAGAAGGTATTGCAGATATTAAAGAAGAGTCAGACCGTGAAGGTATGCGCGTTGTCGTTGATATTAAACGAGATGCAAAGGCGCAAGTTGTGTTAAATATGCTTTATAAACACACATTGCTTCAAAAAGGTGACGGAATTATCTTCCTTGCCCTTGTTGATAACGAGCCAAAAATCTTAAATTTAAAACAAATTTTGTATTACTATCTTGAACATCAAAAAGAAGTTTTAACAAGAAAAACTCAATTTGATTTATCAAAAGCGTTAGAGCGTGAACATATTGTTAAAGGACTTGTTATTGCCCTTGCGAACATTGATGAAGTTATTAAAATTATTAAAACATCAGAAGATAAGCAAGATGCAATGCAAAAATTGACAGATAACTTTGAACTTACAGAAAAACAAGCAAACGCTATTCTTGAAATGAAACTTTCTAGACTTACAAGTTTGGAAGTTCAAAAATTGAAAGACGAACTTGATGAACTTGAAGTTTTAATTGCAGATTTGAACGACATTTTATCTAACCCACAACGCGTTTTACAAATCATTCATGACGAACTTGAAGAAGTTAAAACAACTTATGGCACACCTCGTAAAACTGAAATTTCAGTCGATATGGGCGATATCAATATTGAAGACCTTATCCCAAGAGAAGAAGTTGTTGTTTCCATGACACACGAAGGCTACATCAAACGCCAATCTGCATCAGAATACAAAGCACAAAGGCGTGGCGGCATAGGCGTTAGTGCGCAAAAACTAAAAGATACGGACTTCGTTGAAAAAATGTTCGTTACAAATTCACATAACAACCTATTATTCTTCACAAACTTTGGTAAAGTTTATAGAATTAAAGTTTACGAAATTCCAGAAGCACAAAGGCAAGCAAAAGGCAGAGCGCTTGTAAACTTGCTTACACTCTCCCCTGGCGAAAAAGTAAACGCATTAATTCCTCTTGAAAATGGTCAAGAAGGCAACTTAATTATGGCAACAAAACATGCTTTGATTAAGAAAACAAACTTAAAAGAATTTGAAAGAATAAATGTAACAGGCAAAATTGCTATTAAATTGAATGAAGGCGATGAACTTATCGGCGTTTCACTCACAAGTGGATCAGATGATGTTTTAATTGCAGCAAGCAACGGAAAATGTATCAGATTTAACGAAAAATTTGTCCGTTTAAGCGGAAGAACAGCAATTGGCATTAGAAGTATGAGATTTAATGAAAAAGACGCAACAATTGTTGATATGACTATCATCAAAGAAGGCGATGACCTTATCACAATCTCAGAAAACGGCTACGGCAAGCGTATAAGCCAAGACAAAATCAGAGCACAAGCAAGAGGCGGCAAAGGAATTGTTTCTGGTAAATTTGATGAAAAAACTGGCAAATTAGTTGCTATGAAAGTCATTAGAGAGAATGAAGACTTAATGCTCATTGCAGACAATGGCGTAATCATTAGAATGCTTGCAAAAGATATTAACATGGTTGGAAGATATTCACTTGGTGTTAAAGTTATGAAACTTAAAAATGATGCTAAAATCGTTAGCGTTGCAACAACTGAACACTTAGACGAAGAAGATGAAGAAAGTTCACTAACAACAACTGAACTTGATCAAAATCAAACTGTTTTAACAGAAGAAGAAATCAAATTTGCCGAAGACGAACAACCAATCAATGAATAAATCCACTCGAAGGAGCGTTTATGAATCAAGACAATGACCTTGATATAATTACAGAAGAGAAGGAGGAAAATATGTGCAAAGAAATCAAAAGTCTATCTGTTCTTGCATTAGAATTATTAGCACTTGCATCATGTGGTCCGTATGATTATTCGTTTATTAGAGATTTTAAGTTCAATGTTAACTCAAAATATGACATTCATTACGAAAGCGAAAAAAGCAAACTTAACTATGAAAATAAAAGAGCCAATTTGATTCAAAAAAATCATCCAACCACAACCACTTATCAAAGAGAATGTATGTATCAATAAAAAAAGAGCAAAATTGCTCTTTTTTTATTTAATCATTAATTTTTGAACTGCTTCTAACAAATCTTTCTTTTCGTTTTTTAAAAGACCATCGAAAACTGCATCTAAAAGTTTTGTTAAGTACTCTTTATAGAACTTATCTTTTAGTTTTGGGAAATGCTCTTTTAAATCGTTTCCGTTTATTTTTAAATCTTTAATTCTTATTGCAATTTTGTTATTTTTCAAATAATTGTAATAAAAATCATATTTTTTATGTAATTTTTTCGATTTTTTCGCAAGTAATGCGGAAATTATCTTGTAATCATCAAAATACTCCATAAAGAATGTTTTGTTATCCATCTTGCTTAAAGCATCAAAATAACCACAAATTACGTGCTTAAAACTCTCAATTTTACCTTCTGGATAGGCAAGTCCTTTTGGCCCTAATAAATCTTTAACCGTTTCAGAAACGCTGAATTTATATTTAGATGTTGATATGATATCTGCAATAAGCGCATACATTCTGTACTGCTCGTCCACCTTTGAAGTCAACGCAAATCTAACCTTTAAAACAGGAGCGTTAAAATATGGCCACAAACGCAACAAATTGAACATTTGAAGCCCAAACATATACGCATTTGATTTTGATATTTTATATCTTTTTGAAGAATTTAAAATTGCAACAAGTTCTTCATTCTTTCGAACACCTGTTATATCTGCAAGATTTTCTCTATTATCGTAAGCGCTTAAAATCGTTTCTCCCGCAATTCTAAAACCAAGTTCAGACGCGAGCCTTACCATTCTCAAAATTCTTTGTCCATCGCTTTGCAAAACGCTGTCTGGCGCTTGTATCGCTCTTAAAAGATGCTTTTGTATGTCTTGCATTCCATTGAAAGGATCAACATATTCGTCTTTTAAAATGTTGTAATAAACGCAATTTGCTGTGAAATCACGCCTTTTTGCATCTTCTTCAACTGTATTGACAAATTCCACAGAAATTGGAAAGTGTGCGCCACCTTCTGCATAGGTTTCTTTTCTAAAAGTTGAATGTTGCCATTTTTCTTCGCCAAGAGAAATTGTAAGCGTTCCAAGTTTCTTTGAATTTTCTTTTACTTCGTATTTCGTTCCAAACAATAGTTCCTTGATTTCATCATTTGTAAGTTTTGATGCAAGGTCTATATCTGTTTCGTATATTCCAAGGAGCGAATTGCGAACATATCCTCCAACAATATAGAGTTCACCTTTCTTTTTAAAAAGCCGAGCCAATTTTAACAAGTTTGGAGTTATATGGTCTTTCATTCCGCAATCCTTTCCTTATAAATTTTAATTTCTTTTTCGCCGTCTTCAAATTTTAACGACTTAATTCCGCAAACGGCTGTTATATCGTAGTCAACAGATTTCAAGAAGTCTGAATAGCCAACGATTGTAACTTCGTCAAGTTCTTCTTTCATTGAATAGTTGTTTTCGGATTTATATCCTCTAACAAACGAAACAACATCAACAACTTCATCGCCGTTTTTTATGATATTTTCGTCAAATTTTGCGCTAATTTCATTAATTTGAGTTAAATGAATTGAAATTTCTTTTTCAAACTCTCTAAAATATGATTGATAAATTTCTTCTGTGATGTGAGGCAAATATATAGCAAAGAGTTGCAACATACCAAATAAAACTTTATAAGATGCATATCTTGCACTTTCTGTTGCGTCCATCCCATAAATGTCTGGATTATATAATCTTCTTTTAACGATTTCAATATAATTATCGCAGAAATTCCAGAAGAATTTTTCAAGTTCATTCATTGAAAGCCCAATTTCATACTTGTCAAAATAGCCTTTAAAGCGTTTTTGCATTTCATTGAACTTTGCAATAATCCATTGGTCCATAGGTTTTAATTCAACTTCGTGAGGAGCATATCCTTCCAAAAGTGACAAAACAAACCTTGACGCATTCCAAATTTTGTTTACAAGTTTTGCGCCATTTTTGAATTCTTCCTCTGTGAAAATAATATCTCTACCAAGGCTGCCAGTGCTTGCCCAGTATCTTGTAATATCGGCAGATTTTTCTTGAAGCAAAAGTTCTGGCGACATTTTAGAATTTGATTTTGATTTACTTATTTTTTCGTCTTTATTTGCCATAACAAATCCGGAAATCATAACATTTTCCCATGGCAAACAATTTGAATGATAATGAGATTTCGCTATTGTGTAGAAATCCCAAGTTCTGATAATGTCGTGAGCGTTTGGACGCAAACTCATTGGCATCATCTTTTTATAGAATTCGTCATCGACATTCCATTTGCAGTTGATTTGTGGAGCGATTGACGAAGTTTGCCATGTGTCAAAAATATCTGTTTCTGGTCTGAAATGAGTGCTTCCGCATTTTGGGCATGGCTTATTAGGAGCATCTACAAGTGGATTGATTGGCAATCTGTCGTCTTCTGGCAAAATAATTTCGCCGCAATCTTCGCAGTACCAAACAGGAATTGGAACACCGAAATATCTTTGACGCGAAATACACCAATCGCGGTCAACATTTTCAACCCAATTTGTATATCTGCTTTTCATAAAGTCTGGATACCAATTTATTTGCTCTCCACGCTTCAAAAATTCGTCTTTATGTTCAACAAGTTTAATAAACCATTGTTTTTTGATGTTGATTTCCATTGGAGTTCCACATCTTTCATGAGTTGCAACTGCGTGAACAAGTGGTTCTTGTTTCAAAAGCAAGTCTGCTGCTCTTAAATCTTCAATAATTTGTGCCCTAGCAGCCTTAACTTTCATGCCTTCATATTTTCCAGCAAGTGCAGTCATTCTGCCGCCGTCATCAATCGCAGTTTTGCGTGGCAAATGATGTGCTTCTTGCCAGTATAAATCTGTTTCGTCACCATAAGTGCAGCACATAACGACACCAGTGCCTTTGTCTAACGCTACTTTATCGTCAGTTAAAATTTCAACTTCAAAGTTGTAAAGTGGAACGATTACTTTTTTGCCAATATAACTAGTAAATCTTTCGTCATTTGGATTAACAAAAACGCAAACGCAAGCACAAAGCATTTCAGGTCTTGTTGTTGCGATTTCAAGATAGCCTGAGCCGTCCGCCAAATTGAATTTTAAATAATTGAAAGAACTTTCAATATCTTTACTTTCAAGTTCCGCTTGTGCAATGGAAATTCTACATTCAGGGCACCAAATTGCAGGTTTTTCACCATAATATGCTTCCCCTGCTTTAACCAAATCTAAAAATGATTTTTGAGATATTCTTTGAACTTCTGGGCTTACTGTTGAGTAGCACATTGAAAAATCTGCGCTATTGCCTGCTGCAATGAAAAGATTTTTAAATTCTTCTTCATATTTTTTTGCAACTTGCATGCATTTATCTCTAAATTCTTCTCTTGAAACTTCGTGTGCTTTTATGCCAAATTCTTTTTCAACAAGCCTTTCTGTTGGCAAGCCGTTATCGTCAAATCCAAATGGATAAAAGACATTGTAGCCTGTCATTCTTTTATATCTAGCAACAAATTCTGCTTGTGAATATGAAAAAATATGCCCAATATGAATTTTGCCGCTAACTGTTGGTGGTGGAGTGTCTATTGAGAATATTTTTTTATCGGAATTTTTATTGAATTTGTAAATCCCGTTATCTTGCCAAAACTTTTGCCATTTCTTTTCTGATTCATTAAAATTGTACTTTTTATCTAACATTTTTCTTGCCTTTTTTATATAAATTTATAAACTTGTTTTATTATAATAAAGCACCCCGATTTTGTCAACAAATTAGCCTATTTTAGACAAAATAAAACTCCTCCAATTCGGAAGAGTTTTGCTCAAATTTATTTATACATAGTGTTTTCGTTTTCGGCATAGCCAAGTTCGTATTTTTTATAATCTTCTTGATATTGTTCGCTTTCAAAATATCCCAATTTGCTTTCTTGCTTTTCAAGTTCCGCGTTAGTTTCAACTATCTTAGTATCTAAATCATTAATCTCTGATTTTAATTTGTTCACTTTGGTAGTTTGCCAAATTATCACACAAAGCAAAACAAGCACAACAACAGTTATTGCACTCACAATAATTATCAAATTTCTTTTACCTTTGCTTGTCACTTTCATTTGTTTTTCTCTTAAAAATTTTGTTTGACAACTTTGTCATTAAATTTCTAAAAGCATTATAACAAACCGCGCAAATTTTTGCAACTATTAAGCCTAATGAACATCGTTCGATTAAAATTCCAGCAACATAGCCGAGCAAGATATAAAATCTAAACTCCCCAAAATTTAGATACAATAGGCAAACAAAAAATACGCAGCCACATATCGCCACAGCGATTGTGTCGAAAATCTTTTGAAAAATTTTATTATTGTTAAACAAAAATGTTAAATATTTACTGGCATCAAAAACTAAACCAGACAAAAAGCCAGCACACAAGATAATCAAAAAAATTAAAGGTTGATTTAAAGTTTCATATAAAATCATGAATTTCTCTCAATTTTACTTAAAAATACGCTTAATAAAACTCAATTTTTGTTTTTTATCAAAATATTTTATGTTATTTATCATGCCGTCAACTTCCAAAATGCCACTCTCAACATCCAACTTTTTAACTTCCATGTTTGAGCCTTGAACAGATAAAGCAACCCCATCTACTTCAACTAAAAGTTCGCTGTCGGAAATCCCAACCACCTTTTCAATGCCTGTTAAACATAAATTTTTTCTGTTTGTTAGCGTCAATTTATTGTCCATAAAATCTCCTTGCATAAAAAAACTTCTATATATTTTATTGTATAGAAGTTTAAAAAATGATTATTAAATTATTACGCTATATTCCAAACATCATCTATAACCGCGCCGGAATTTGAACGAGCGTCAATCGCTTCAATTTTGATTGACAACTTGAAGTTGTCCACCAAGTATTCGTCAACGATTTCAGCGAGTTTAAGTTCAAAATAATTTACGCTTTGATTTACGCCTTCAGATTTGAAAAGATAGACACCGCCGCTTTGTTCTGATGTGTTCAAATGCAAACTTTCATAGCCATTAACACTTGTTTCGCCTGCGTTAGTTAAATAATAATATCCGTCTTTATAAATAAAGCCAATGCTTTCTTCGGTTGCTAAATTTACTGAAATTGGATTTGCGGTTCCAAAAACATTTAAAATCTCCGCCGCCGTCATTTCTCTATCTCTCACTGTTGCACCGTCTTGCACAGTTGTCAAAAATTGCACCTTTATTCGCAAGTAATATTCGATAGTGTCTTGTGCGGGTGAAATCTCTGGATTTGCAATATAAAAAACATCCGAAGACGCAACATCGCTGCTGTTTTCATCTAATTTTGTTAAATCTCTGCCGTTAAAAGAGCCTATCGTTGCTTTATTACCAAGTTTTAAAAGCGTAAAACTCTTGTCGCCATTATCTTCGACATTGGAATAATCTATCTTAATCCCCGAAGAAAACTCCAATGTTCCTTCAAAGGATCTATTTCTACCAAAATATGCAGCAGTTACGCTAAATGCAAGCAGCACTGCAAACAAAAAGCAAATTATACAGATAAGCCAAATTTGTATTTTCTTTGTATTAGTTTTACCCATACAACCCCCTTACTATATAGATATAATACTTAATTAAGAAAATTAAGTCAAATAAATAGAAAGAAATTGCAAGCAATACATCTCAAATTTGCCACAAAGCATAAAACTTTGAAAAGTTTTTTTGCAAAATTGTCATATTTCAAAAACTGGAAAGATAAAATATAACAACTTTTATCGAAGGGGGATAATTATGCAGAACGATTCAAACATCACCAATGAAAAGGCAGTAATCGAACATTTACTTGGCAGCAAAACGGAACAAATTGAAACAAACATCAATTTGGCAGACAAAAATGTAACTAAAATTTTGTCAGTTAGTTCTTGTTTCTTTGTGGACAGCACAGAACTCTTGGTTGGCGAAGTTAATTTCTCTGGTTCGCTTAACACCAATGTTGTGTATATGAGAGAAGACGGCAACATGGAAAATCTAAAAGCAACCACGCCTTTTAGCAGCAAATATGAAAATGCTGGCGTTAATGTAAGCGGCGCAATTAGGTTAATTCCAAACATTGTTTCAAGCGAAATTGAAAAATTGTCCAATGACACTGCAAGAGTTAAAACAACTGTTGAAGTTTCTTTCTATCACCTTGAAAATCAAGATGTTCAAGTTTATGCTGGTGGCGATGACGATATCTTTGTTATGCAATCTGAAATTCCCCTTTCAAATTTCACAGGTAAAAACTGCTCAACCTTCACACAACCTGTTGTACTTGACAGCAAAATACCTGTTGGCGAAATCCTTTCTTTAAACGCAGGA
>CALBYO010000120.1 GCA_937889705.1 uncultured Bacillota bacterium
ATAACAACCTACCTTAAAAGATAGGTTGTCAAATTTAATATTAGTTTAGTCTTACACAACATATAATAATAAAAATTTTAATATCTAATTTTACTCATATCTGGAAGTCCATTGCCTTCAAGATTGCGGTTAAAGGTTAGCGATTTGCAACTCGCAAGCAATTTATACTTGACCATATCAGGTGATAATGAAGGATTTTTTTCAAAGATTAGCGCACATACTCCCGCAATCATTGGTGTTGCAACACTTGTGCCGCTTAGAACTGTGTAATTCTTTGATGGCTCAATACTGCATGAGTTAATATTCACTGCTGGCGCAATTAAATCTGGCTTATATCTCCTTAGCGCTGGTCCGCGCGATGAAAAATTTGCAATTTCAAAAAAGTTTGTGTTAAATTCGTCATTGTCAAGTCTGTTGTCATTCATTCCGCCAACAGTTATTATCTTTGCACTCGTTCCCGGAGATTTAATTGTTTGATATTCAGGACCGCTGTTCCCTGCCGCAGCAACAACCACAACACCCCTGTCCCAAAGTGCCTCTGCGCCTTTCATTATTGGGTCATTAATGCCAAGTGGTTCGCTGCCGAAACTCATGCAAACAACTTTAATGTTATATTTTTTATAGTTGTCATATACCCATTGCATCGCTTCCAAAATTACAATCGCACTCGCTTCGCCTGCATTGTTCAATGCTTTTATTGAAATTATGTTGCTTTCAGGTGCGATTCCTTTGAATTTACCGCCACTCAAACAGCCATTGCCGCTTCCTACACCCGCAACAAATGTTCCGTGGCCATTGTCGTCGTATGGAGTTTGCCTATCATTAAACAAGTCTATAAACTTGATTATTCTGTTTTTACAAATTGTGAAATCTCCGTGCGGTTTAATTCCAGTGTCTATATAACAAATCGTCACGCCTTTACCTGTCAATTTATCATCAATGTTAAGCACTTTTCGCGCCACATTCATCAGTGCCATAACGCTCGACTGCTTGGTTATAAACTTCACCCAACTTCGATTACATAGGTCAATGATTTCACTCGGATTTGCTTCAATCGCCACTGCCTTTATAAATGGAAATTCGGCGACAACTCGCTGTTTGCCCTTAAAATATCGTTTTGCTGACACCAAATTTTCAACATAGGCAATGCAATTTATATGCATATTATCACTCATTGCCATCACAGAAAATAAATCTTTGTCCAACTTGTTTAAATTTTTCACTTTGCCCCCGCTATTTTATTCTATTCAGTAAATTTTGAAGTGTTCGTTGTTGGTCAGGCGTGAGATAATCTTTCACCATTTCCACCGAAGATGAAATTTTATTGAAATCAAATGTGCCATTGGCTTTTGATGATTGAACTTCACTAAGAAGTTTCTGCATCATTTCACCTTGACTCATCGATGAATATTCTTGAACTTTGCTCTTAACAAACTCTTCATTCATTGAATTTTGTTCGCTTTTAAGGCAACTTTTTTGCTCACATTTACCATTTTCTTCTGCAAAATCATAAAGATTTTTCGCCATACCCGCTCCTTTTTTAACTAAATTATTATATGCCGCATATATATTTATTGTTAGAAAGGGAGTAAATTTGAATTTCAATAATTTATCTAATTCCAATAATTCACAATTTCAAGAAAATAGCGTTGACAAAAGTTCAAACGCTAATTTATCACTCTATCCTGAGTGCCAAAATTGCGGCTATAACAGTCAAAACAAACAATCCGAGCAAACTAACGAGACAAATCAAAATCAAGCGCAGAATGCAAATTTGAGCGGCATTTTACAATTATTAAGTCTGTTCAATGCAAAAAAAATGGACATGACCACTCTGCTTGCATCTCCGCTTGGCAAAAAACTCGGCGTGAACGAGAATTTGGCATCAATGCTGTCACTTTTAAACACTAAAAATCAATCAAAAGCATTATCAAACACTCAGAAAGAGACATTGCCTAAAATAGACTCACTAGGACGCCTAAAATGAGTCAAAATTATAGTATACATTCAATAAAACTCGCACATAATAAAAGCATGAAAACAATAGTATTTACAGGTGGTGGCACCGCTGGTCATATCATGCCAAATGTTGCGCTTTTCCCGGAAGCAAAAAAACATTTTGACAAAATCGCCTACATAGGTTCTTCTGGCATGGAAAAACAAATCATCGGCTCAGAGAAAGATGTAGATTTCTATGAAATAGATGCTGTCAAATTGGTAAGAAGTTTAACACTTAAAAATTTGGCAATTCCTTTCAAATTGCATAAATCAATAAATCAAGCAAAAAAAATCCTCAAAAAATTACAACCAAATGTTGTATTTTCAAAAGGCGGATATGTGTCGTTGCCAACAGTTATTGCCGCAAAAAAACTAAAAGTTCCAGTAATAAGTCACGAATCAGATATGACAATGGGATTGGCGAACAAAATTATCTATCGCTATTCAGATAAAATGTTAACAACTTTTGAATGCACAGCGAAAGGTAAATCAAAATGCGTGTTTGTGGGATCGCCTATCCGCGAAAAAGTCTTGAAAGGAAATAAAAACAACTTAAATCTACATTTTGGCAATAAACCAAATGTTCTATTCTTCGGCGGCAGTCTTGGTGCAAAAAAAATCAATGACGCAGTGGAAAATGCCTTGCCAGAATTAACAAAAAAATATAATATAATTCATCTAACCGGCAAGGGTAAAAAACTTAATTTAAAAACAATTTATCCGAATTATTATCAACAAGAATATGCCAACAATATTGAAGATTTTTTCAATCTCGCCGACTTAGTTGTTACTCGTGGCGGTGCGAACGCCCTATTTGAACTTTTAGCGATTCAAAAACCAATGTTAATTATACCATTACCAAAAGCTGAAAGTCGTGGCGACCAACTTGACAATGCCAAATATTTTTCTGAAAACGGCTACGCAAAAGTACTGTATCAAGAAAACTTAACAACAAAAACTTTACTAAACGCACTTGACGAACTTGAAACAGATAAAGAAAAGATAAAAAAGGCAATGGAAAAAGCACCACAAAGGAACTCAAATCAAAAAATCATGGAAATAATAGCTAAAACAGCAAAATAAAAATGCTCAAAGTAATGAGCATTTTTATTTAAGCAATAAGCAATTATTAAATTGTACCAGAATATTTGTAATAACTTCCGGAAGCATCTTCAATTCCGTTTTCATTGTAGAGAGTGTCATCCACCTTAGTAAATCCCAAATCTGTTATAGCAGTAGCATTTTCACTATTAACATAAATAGTTTTTAAATTGCTGCAACCTTCAAAAGCTCCTTCACCAATTTCTTCAATAGTTGATGATAATACAATACTCTCAAGACTTTCACACCATGAAAAACAATAAGTTGGAATAGATTTTAAGTTACCTTTCAATATGACTGATTTAATTCCTGAGCAACCGTTAAAAGAAGAATTGCTTATTAAATCTGCATTAATTATAATAGTATCTATTTCAAATTTACTGTAACCAAAAGCACATTCTCCAATTTCAATTAGATATTTTGGTACTTTATTTAAAGTTACTCCTGAAAGAGCAAAATCACCTAATTTTTTAATACTATCTGGCAAAGTTATGCGTAAAGAACTACAGCTTTCAAAACAGGAACTACCAATCTCATTAACTCCTTCTGGTATTATTAATGAAGTCAGTGTCCATTTGTTTGCAAAAGCTTTTGCTCCAATACTTGTAACTTTCCATGAAGTTCCATTAATATTAATGCTTTCAGGGATTGAGTAAGAAGTATCTAAAGAAATAAATTTTCCTAATTCTAGTTCATTATTTTCTTTTTTTGTAAATATTGATTTTGAATCTGAGACGAAATAAGGATTTGATTCAGAAATCGTAATATTTGTAACAGTAGTTGGTAACCATACTAAGTTGGAAACCCCTGCGCCTATTGTAACATTTTCTAAAGAAAAGCATCTGTAAAATGCACTTTCATCAATTTCAGTTATTTGATCTGGAATATTAATTGATTCAATATTAGAAATAAATCCTTTTCCTAGCTTAGTCACAGAGCCATCATTAGGTATAACACTATCACTACATGCCAAAATTAAAATTTTAGATGCTTTTTCTATCAAACAATTAGACACGCTACTATATACATTATTTAAAGAAGAAACATTAATAGACTTTAAATTAGCATTTGGAGTAAAGCAATAATCTTCTATCTTTGTTAAAGTTTCTGGTAAATTTATTGAAATTATATTGTTGCATTCGTAAAACGCATTAGAGCATAAAGTTTCAACTCCACTTGAAATATTAATATATTTAATGTTGCTGCCGCTACAAGCGTTAGAATCAATAGTTTTAATATTCCCTGGAACATTTAAAGTTTCTAATTTTTTTCTTCCACCGCAAGCTCCATAGCCAATCTTTTCAACACGTGAATCAGTTGGAATTACCAAATCAGTTCCTAAAGAAATTAAAGATTTTTCTTCAATATCTATTAAACTACCATTAATACTTATATATCTTGTATTATCTGAATCAACTGTTATGTTTAATTTTTCACTTCCATAAAAAGGATTTTGAAAATGAATCCATTCTACGTTTTTTGGAATTAAAAGTTTTTCTAAATTAGAACAATTTTGAAATGGAGTCGGACCAATATGAACAACTTCATCTGATAATACCACTTCTACAAAAGCATCTCTGTTTTTCCAAAATTCATAAAGACTAATCGTTCCAATCTCTGTTACTTTATACTTTTTACTAAATGCACTTGAGCCAATATATGTTGGTATAACAAACTTAGTTGCATTACTATTATTATTTATATAATTAATGCGTGCGCTATATATCTTAGAGCTGTCTAAACTTGAAATGTCAACCTTATCACTATATTCATCAATTAAATCAAAATAATATGTTCCTTGGCTATCGGTATATTGAAAATCTCCGTTATTAGACTCATTCAAGGTAATTGATTCAGGTAAGAAAAGTTTAAGGTTTGGTGCTGCAACAATCCAAGAGCCATCTTTTCCTACAGACTTCCCTGTTGTGTCTGCATTAATTAATAAATTAGTCACTTCGGTACTGCCATACCAAATTTTTGCACCTTCAGAAAAAGCATCAGTTGCTATTTGATAAATTACATTTTCGCTTTATTTAATTTTAATTTTAAGTTTGTACAACCATAAAATGCTTTTGAGCCAATTATTATTGTTGTTGTTTGTGCAGGATCACCGGTTATCGTGATTTCACCATCTTTTTTATCGTCTGAGATGATATCATCAATAGAAATGTCTGTTTTACCTTCGTCTGGTTTTGTTGTGATATCTATAATTTCTGCGTCATCTTCAGATTTTTCAGTTATTTTCCAACCTTCTGTTTCTGGATCTGCATCGCCTTGAAGTGTTTCAAGTGTTAAATACACAACAATTTTGTTAATTGCTGTGCCATTTACAACAAAACCACCGCCTTCGCCTGCTGTTTCACCTTCAAAGTTTTCTCCTTCAATGATGAATTTTGCGCCATCTGCAAAGAGATTTTCAAATTCTTGATTATCTTTGCTGAATTGGTTAAGTGTTGTGTTTTCACCGAAATAGTAGTATCCATCTGTTGATTCTACCCAATTTGATGCAAAAAAGTCGTTTGATGTTTTAATCAAACTTTTTGGATTTGGTAAATCTACTTCGGTTTCTACTCCGTTAGCTACGTTGTAGAATATGTATTCCAATTTCAGTCTTGCATAGAAATTGATTGAATCTACATTCGCTCTAATTCCTGATGGAAATACTGAAATTTCTTGTCCTGGTTGAGCATTGGTTTCTTCGAACAACTTAAATGATGT
>CALBYO010000121.1 GCA_937889705.1 uncultured Bacillota bacterium
CAAGGGGTTTTACCCCAATTTGAAAAACCACGGGTTTTACCCGTGGATTTTTATTTTAAAAATATTTCGTTAATGTTGCCTTTAAAATCTTTTTCCTGCTTAAATGTGAAAAGCCTTTGATTTTCAACCACTTTGTCGCCAATTTTGTATGTCACTTCATAAGTGCTGAAACCAATGATGTTTAGAAATGGATTTATATAATAGAAATCATTTTTGAGATATACCATTCCAAGCATTATTAAAATTAAAACATATACAAGCGCCATGCTGATAAATTCCAATTCAAACGCGACTGCAAACAAAACAAATATAGGAAAGTATGGCAAAAAGTTTTGGCAAGTTATGTTTTTGCATGAAATTATCTCAATTTTTTTAAATTTTGTTGATTTGTAATTGAATATCACGCCAATTACGCCAATAATAATCAAAATCAAATTAAAAGATAGCATAATTGAATTTGTCACATTAAAAGTCATATTTCCGTTAATAATTTCTGTCAGTTCTTTAACAATTATTAAAAAATAAAGCGGAATGAAACTGCTTACAAATAATGAAAATTTTAAAAATTTCTTTTTCATGATAATATTTTTTGCAAAATTGCTTGATATATTCCAAATTTGTGGTATAAGTTAAGTATGGATAAATTTGAAGAATATAAATTACAAAAGATAAAATATTCCTATAATTTGGAAAAAGAAGGCAGGCTTTTTGAAAAAGCAAGAGCGGTCGTTGTGAACGATGGTAAAGTATTAATTTTGTTTAATCCGAAAACAAACGCATACACTGTCCCAGGTGGAGGGGTTGACGAAGGCGAAACGGTTGAACAAGCAGTAAAAAGAGAAGCCTTAGAAGAAAGTGGTTACGAAGTTGAACCAGTTAAAAAGATATGGTCGAATTTCTACGAAGTTCCGATGGAACTTGAAGGCGAAAAATTTATTTCACATCGCGTGGAATATTATTATCTTTGCACTTTAAAAAATCAAAATCATGAGGCTGCAAATGGCATTGAAGGGGAGTACGAATGCAGAATTTTGCCAGAATGGAGCGATTTTGAAAAGTTAAAAAATTGTGGTTGGAAACCAGAGCAAATTCAAGCCTTACAAAACTCAATTTAAAATCCCATTATTTCAAGATATTCATCAAAATGATGTTCACGCACTGGCATAGGTGCGTGATTTTTAAAATATAAAATCATTGCTGGCGAAATATTATGATACTCGTCAACAATTTCAAATCGTTCAAGTTCGCCATCATCAATTAGTTTTTTGATCTTCCCGTGGTAATTAAAATATCCCATACTTTTAGTATGCGAAAATTTATTGAATATATAACATAACAAATTGTTTTTGTCCCAGAGTTTGTCCCAGAGGAATAAAAAAATGCCCATTTTTAGGGCATTTTAGCATATTTGGAGCGGAAGACGAGATTCGAACTCGCGACATTTGCCTTGGCAAGGCAACGCTCTACCACTGAGCCACTCCCGCAAATCAAGCATGAGTAATATATCAAAAGTAAAATTATTTGTCAACTGTTTTTTAAGATATTTTTTAAAATCTTTGCGAATAACATAAAAATATAATTTCTAACATATTTTTTAAGCAGGGCATATAAATAAATGAAAAATTTTTCAAAAATAGTTGACATTAATCGCCGCATTTGTTAATATATGCATTGCTAGTGTGGTACCATGGCCAAGTGGTAAGGCAAGGGTCTGCAAAACCCTCATTCCCCGGTTCAAATCCGGGTGGTACCTCCAAAATTTTTACTTTTGGAAGAAGTTTAGCCGATGTGGCGGAATGGTAGACGCAAGGGACTTAAAATCCCTCGGAGGCAACTCCGTGCCGGTTCGAGTCCGGCCATCGGCACCAAGAAAAATCCCTAAATTAATTTGATTTAGGGATTTTTTTATTGAATAAGTTTTTTATAAATTTTGCGGTTTTTGTATCTTATTAAATCTATTTTCAAATTTCTTTATAAAATGTAATTTAACTTTGCTATTATCGTTTCCAAAGCGTTTAATAAATTTTGAAGTTTTTTCTTATTTTGAATGACTCTTTGATTTATAATTAATTGCAAAGATGGTATTTTAGTTTGCTTATATAATTGAGCAACAGAAGAATTTAAGTTGAGAGCATTAAAAGGGTAATCTAAACTAATGTTAATAAACTTATGAGATAATAATGTTTTTATAAAAGTAGAAATTATTTCTAGGTTGTTGTTTATAGAAAATCCCTGATTGGTTAGTATTGTAACATCTTCAATCCTAGAAGGATTCATAATATGAAATTCAATGATTATCTTAGTTGGTTTTCCTTTAACATAATTCTCAATATTTTTTATATATTCTTCGGTCGAATCATACTCTGTTTTCTTAGTTTTATAACAAGAATCCAATTTTAATTTTTCAGATAAAACACTAACAACGGCTTCAGATGAAGTTTCTTTATAACATTCTTTATTTTCTTTTATCATTGAACAAGAATGAGGTGCAGTTAATAATATTTCACTATTATAACAATTAAATTTAAATACTTCATCAGCGAGTCTTTTTTGAAAAAGTTTTTCAGCATCATAGACATCTTTTGGTTTTAGGCTTATTCGTGAGAATGCCACGACCTTTTCCAATAATTTTGCATAATCATCTAATGTTTTTATTATATTTATTGTCATCATTTTATCATCAAAAAATTGACTATTGATTTCAATTTGCAATGTTTCAATCTTGTTTTTCCTTTTTATGTAAGAAGAAACTGTTGTTTTTGATGCTGAAAAAGGGAAATCTATTCTAATAGCATCAACATTAATATTATTTTTATTTGCAATTTTTATAAATTGATTTGTAAGTTCTAAAGAAGCATTTGAATTATGTCCAAAAAGTGTCCCAAGTGAAATTAAAACGCTTCTTTTTTTACTCATGCCATGCAAATCAATTAAATATTTTATGTTGTTTTTCTTTATATAATTTTTTAAAAATTCTTTATATTCTGACTTTTTATCATAATTAGCATCGTCATTACAATTTTTCGTTTTAATTAAAACAGTATAACCTAATGAATGTAATGCCATTCCTAGCGGGCCTGTGTTTATATCTGCCAATTTGTTTTTTCCCTTTCTAGTTTGCGAAACAGCATGTGGGCAAGAAAACATGACATTTTTCCTTTCTCGTCCTTCCAATAATTCAAAAGATTTTTCATTTTCGTTTATGTTTGTATTATAAAATCTTTCATAAGAATTTTTTAATACATTGTAACTATTTTCATATTTTTCCACAATTATATTATAACATATATGTTATCAATTTGTATTGAAATTTCTATAAATTTTAAAACGCTATACACTAGGTTTTATCGCTTTGTTGAAAAAAATCAAGATTTAGGATATGAAAGATAATAAAAATGCCAAGAAGTTTTCTTGGCATTTTTATTATATAATTTTGCCACTGGCATTTTTAACGCTTAGTTCGAGTTCCGTATCTATATAATTTTTCCTATTATATATCTTCGTAGCAATCACTTCGCATGAGAGTACCGACCGAAATTGTACTACAATTTCGCGTTTGGTCGGTAATAAGCAAATTGCGGGCATCAATGCGCTGCATTTTTTGTATAAACAAAAAATCGAGCTAAAAGCCCGACAATTTGCGTTTGGTGCCGAAGGAGGGACTCGAACCCTCATGAGGTTGCCCTCGGCGGATTTTGAGTCCGCTCCGTCTACCATTCCAGCACTTCGGCTTATGCAACTGCGTCTATATTATCATACTTTTTTTAAAATTGCAATAATTTTTAATCAGTATTTTTAATTTTTTCTTCTATTTTCTTCTCCATTTGCTTTAAAAATTCTATACTATCGTTAATGTTTTTTATATAAGGATAGATATCGTCCCTTAAATTTATGTCGCGAACTTCCCAAACTTCAAATTTTTTGCAATCAGGAAGAGTGCAACTATAAAAAGGATATAGTTTACATTCTCCACTTGGCACTTCAACTAAATTGTTTTTATCATCAAACTTATAATATTGCCTAAAATGTTTACAAACATGACATACACAATATTCCATAAAATTAACCTTCCTTTATAGTAATAATATCAGAAGATTTCTTCTAAGTAAAATATTTTAGAAAAATTTTTCTACAATATTATTGTGGTAGAAAATATTTCAACAAGATTAAAACAATTAAGGCTAGAGAAAAAATTAAGTCAGCAACAAGTTGCTGATGGCATTTTGGTGTCGCAAAGGATTATTAGTTCTTGGGAAAGCGGAGAAAATGAACCGAAGGCGAGTTATATTTATAAACTTGCAAAATTTTATGATGTGAGTGCAGACTATTTATTAGGTTTGGAAAATTAAAAAATTTTTTTTAAAAAGTTGGCAAAAAATTGTTGACTTTTTATTTTTTATGCATATAATATTGCTAGCAGTCTGAAATAGAGAGTGCTAATAAAGTCGAAATAGGTGATATTGTGGAACTTAGTCAAAGGAAAAGAGAAATTCTTTGTGCGGTGGTTGAAGATTATATCAAAGATGCCAGCCCAATCACGAGTGGTGGGGTTAAAGATAGGCATTTGAATGATGTAAGTTCGGCTACGCTTAGAAACGAACTTAATGCTCTTGAAGCGATGGGCTTTTTGAGACAACTTCACACATCAAGTGGCAGAGTGCCAACATCGGAAGGTTATAGATTTTATGTATCTTCGTTGCTTTCCGATTTAAAGGTTGATGAAAGCAAAATTGACAGCGTTCAAAAAATTTTGCAAGAAAGAACAAAATCTGTGTCAGAAATTGTTTCCGAACTTGCCAAAATTGTGTCAGAAGCGACCAACTATCCAGCGGTTGTGATGATGAATGGTTACGACAATTTAATCTTGGAAGAAGTTAAAATTATCCCACTTATTGCTGAAAATGCGCTTGTTCTTTTAAGAACTACTCATGGAATTATCAATAACAATTTGAATGTTAAGGCAAGTCAGAAGGCTTGTGAAGACGCTGGGGCAAATTTGACAAAAATGTTTGCAGGTAAAACGCTTAAACAAATGATTGACGAATTTGACTCGTTTGAAAATATGTTCAATAGTCAACTTGATGAATACAAAGAAGTTGTTGATAACTTATTAGAGTCAATTCGAGAAGTTTTGCAGCATAAAAGCATGGCGGTTCGTTCAGCGGGTTCTATGAAACTTTTGGCAATGGGAAATCAAGAAAACATCAAAAATGCTCAAAAAGTTTTTGGTCTTTTGGAAGATGAAGATGAACTAACGGAGTTGTTTACTGGTGATGAAGAAGATATTTCCGTTGAAGTGAAAGATGGAGTTCAAGGCGAGGCGGGTTATTCTGTTGTTAAAGCACCAATTATTGTTGGCGGCAAAAACATTGGCTCGTTTGGAGTTGTTGGACCACAAAGAATGGATTATTCACTTATTGCATCAGCGATAAAATTTGTTGCAAGTGAAATTGAGAACTTGGACAAATTGCCAGACAAATTTTAAGGAGAAAAGATGTCAAAGAAGAATAAAAATCACGAAAAAATAAATGAAAATAATCAAACAGAGACTTGCGAATGCGAAGAATGTAAATGTGAAGAAGAATGCAGTTGCGAGCAAAAGGTTGATGACAAAAATAACGAATATTTGCAAATGGCGCAAAGATTGCAGGCTGAGTTTGATAACTATCGAAAAAGGTCGGCAGACATCGTGAAAAACGCTCGAATTGAAGGAATAGTTGAAGCAGTTACAAAAATGTTTCCCGCTATTGATTCGATTGAAAAAGCGAAACTTATGATAAAAGACGAAAAAGTGTTGCAAGGCGTTGAAATGATTGAAAAAGATTTGAAACAATCATTGAAAAATTTGCATATTGAAGAGATTGAGGTTTTAAATAAACCACTTGACCCAAATGTTGCAAATGTCATTGCAGTTATTAACGATAATTCGCTTGAAGACGGAGTTGTGGCTCAGGTTTATCAAGCAGGTTATAAATTAAACGATAGAGTTTTACGCTACGCCCAGGTAGTTGTAAACAAGTTAAATTAGGAGGTAGTATTATGGGAAAAATTATAGGTATTGACTTAGGAACAACAAATTCATGTGTTGCAGTTATGGAAGGTGGTAAACCAACAGTTATTCCAAATGCAGAAGGCGGAAGAACAACACCATCAGTTGTTGCTATTAATAAAGATGGTGAAAGACTTGTTGGACAAGTTGCAAAAAGACAAGCAGTTGCAAACCACGAAAACACTGTAACATCAATTAAAAGAGAAATGGGAACAGACCATAGAGTAAAATTAGGTGGAAAAGAATACACAGCACCAGAAATTTCAGCTATGATTTTGTCAAAATTGAAAGCAGATGCTGAAAGTTATTTGGGCAGTCCAGTAACACAAGCAGTTATCACTGTTCCTGCTTACTTTAATGACAGCCAAAGACAAGCAACCAAAGACGCTGGTAAAATCGCCGGTCTTGAAGTTTTGAGAATTATCAACGAACCTACGGCAGCATCTCTTGCTTATGGTCTTGACAAAGGCGAAAACAACAATCAAAAGATTCTTGTTTATGACCTTGGCGGCGGTACATTCGATGTTTCAATTCTTGAAATCGGTGACGGCGTATTTGAAGTTTTATCAACAAATGGTGATACAAGACTTGGCGGTGATGATTTCGACCAAAGAATTATCGACTTGTTAGTTGAAGAATTTAAGAAAGCCGAAAACATTGATTTGTCAAAAGACAAACTTGCAATGCAAAGACTTAAAGAAGCCGCTGAAAAAGCAAAAATTGACTTGTCAGCAGCAACAAAAACAACAATCAGTTTGCCATTTATCACTGCTGATGCTAATGGTCCAAAACACCTTGAATATGACCTTACAAGAGCGAAATTTGATAATATGACAGAAGATTTAGTTGCAAAAACAATCGAATGCACAAAGCGTGCGCTTGCAGATGCTAAACTTTCAAATGCAGATATTAACAAAGTTATCTTAGTTGGTGGTTCAACAAGAATTCCTGCTGTTTTTGAAGCAGTTAAGAATTTCACAGGAAAAGAACCATACAAAGGCATCAACCCTGATGAATGTGTTGCTATCGGCGCTGCAATTCAAGCTGGCGTTTTAGGCGGAGAAGTCAAAGATGTCCTTCTTCTTGATGTTACACCACTTTCACTTGGTATTGAAACTCTTGGTGGTGTTTTTACAAAATTGATTGAAAGAAACACAACAATTCCAACAAGAAAATCACAAATTTTCTCAACTGCTGTTGACAATCAACCAGGCGTTGATATTCATGTTCTTCAAGGTGAAAGAGAATTTGCTGCTCAAAACAAAACACTTGGCCGTTTCCAATTAACAGATATTCCACCAGCACCACGCGGTGTTCCACAAATTGAAGTTACATTCGATATCGATGCTAACGGCATTGTTAATGTTTCAGCAAAAGATTTAGGAACAAACAAAGAACAAAAAATCACAATTACAGCATCTTCAAACCTTTCAGAAGCAGAGATTGACAAAGCGATTAAAGAAGCAGAAGCACATGCCGAAGAAGATAAGAAGAGAAAAGAATTTGTTGACACAAAGAACCAAGCTGACCAAATGGTTTATCAACTTGAAAAAATGTTGAAAGAAAATGGCGATAAACTTGCCGAAGAAGACAAGAAAAAACTTGAAGAAGCCATTGAAAAAGGTAAAAAAGACTTTGAAACAACAGATTTAGACACTCTTAAAAAATCTTTGGAAGAATTGACAAATGTTTCAAATGAAGTTTTCACAAAGATGTATCAAAATGCGCAAGCAAGTGCACAAGCAAACCAACAAGCATCAAACAATGAAAACAGTAATAATGACAACAATAACAATGACAATCCAGACGAAATTATTGTTGACTAATTGAAATTTTTACACAAATGAGTGGCTCTTTGTGGGGCCACTATTGTGTTTTTAAAAGGCAGAACTATGGCAAATAAAGATTATTATGAAGTTTTGGGCGTAGACAAGAAAGCGAGTGCAGACGAAATTAAGTCTGCATATCGTAAACTTGCAAAAAAATACCACCCAGATTTAAACAAAGATAATAAAGACGCTGCTGAAAAGTTCAAAGAAGTTAATGAGGCGTATGAAGTCTTAGGTGACGAGAAAAAGCGTGCAAATTATGATCAATATGGCAATGCAGAAGGTCAACCTAATTTCTCAGATTTCTTTGGCGGCAACGGCGGCGGTTTTTCAAGCGGTAACTTTTCTGGCGGCGGCTTTGGCGGTTTCGGCGATATATTTGGCGACATTTTTTCTGCTTTTGGCGGCGGTCGTTCAAGTTCAGCAGTCGAACAAGGCGATGACATTGATGTTGCAATCAACTTAACTTTTGAAGAAGCGGCATTTGGCATTACAAAAGAAATTGTAATTCCAAAAATTGAAAGTTGTCCAGATTGCTCTGGAACAGGCGCAAAAAATGGCAAGGAATTTACAACTTGTCAAACTTGTAAGGGCAGTGGCCGTGTTCGTTATACCCAAAATACTCTGTTTGGTACAACAATCCAAGAAGGCGTTTGCAAAGATTGTAACGGCACTGGTAGAATTATTAAAGAAAAATGCTCAACTTGTGGCGGAAAAGGTTATAAAAAGGTTCAAAAAACTGTCCGTGTTAATGTCCCAGCAGGTATTGATAACGGACAAACCATAACAATGCGCGGTGCAGGTAACGCACCTGTAAGAAAGGGTGTCAACGGAGATTTGCATATCTATGTTCGCGTTGCACCACATAAACTTCTTGTTCGTAACGGCTACGATTTACAACTTGAAGTTAATATTCCATACACTCTTGCGCTTTTGGGCGGTAAAATTCAAATTCCAACACTTAATGGAATGTATGACCTTGAAATCAAGGAATGCACAAACAGTGGCACTGTTATGAGATTGAAAAATAAGGGCATAAAAATGCTTAATCGTGACGCTTACGGCGACTTGCTTGTAACAATTAAAACTGAACCACCAAAGAGTTTGGACAAAAAAACAAAAGAATTGTTAAAACAGATAACTGAAATAAATTCCGTAAACAATTATCCAAAATATAAAAATTACTTAGATAAAATTAAGTAACCATAACTTTCTAAATTCAATGGAAGTAAAAAAAACATAAAAATTTGCGATTCTTCTCTCGCAATCATTAATAATTTTTAAAAAGCATATTTCATTATCGCTTTTTAAAAAGTAAAAGACCTTGCAATAGATATTGCAAGGTCTTTTTGCAACCATGTTGCTCTTTTGGCTTGGAAACACAAAAAAATAATAACAGACAAATCGAGGCAACATTGGCAACATTATTGTCTTTTTTTATTTAAATCGGTTAATTTGGGG
>CALBYO010000122.1 GCA_937889705.1 uncultured Bacillota bacterium
TGCTGTTAGATACAGAGAATTTGGACTTATGCTTTGCCTTTCAACATTGTTATTTGTTGGCTTAATGTTGTTCTTGTTACAAACAATTTCATTATTTGAAGTTTCCCTTGGTGGCGTTGCAGGCGTTCTTGCATCAGTCTTAATGTTTGCGGCTTTAAACATCATTCCAATGGAAAAAATCAGAGAAGAATATGCAAAAGGAAAGAAAATTCCAGCATCTGTAAAATCTGGATATAGAAAATCTTACGGACTTATGATTGATATTTCAGTCGTTGGCTTCGTAACAAGTATTCTTTGCTATTTCATCGGAACAGGTTCACTTAAAACCTTCTCAATGGGCTTGCTCGTTGGCAGTTTGTTAGCCTTATTTGTTTCAATTATTGTTTCTAAATTCCTTATTGATAGTTATGTTGCTTTCAATAGAACAAACGAAAAAAGAGTTAATTTAAAAAGGGAGGAAGGCATCGATGAAATTGGCTAATATATCTCTCGCTAAAAAAGTTAGCGCATCAAAAGTAAATTTCTTATCACACATGAAATATTATTTGGCGGTTTTAGTTGCCGTGCTTGTTTCAGCAATCTTTATTGTATCATTCTTAGGAATTAATTTAGATTTCGATTACGCAGGCGGAACAGTTTTAACTGTTGTTGTTGACGGAGTTGAAGACGAAACAAAATACAACGAAGTATGCGATAAAATTAATGAAATTTTGAAAGAAAACAACATTGAAGTTTCTTCATATCAACATGAACAAACAGGATTTGGAGATGCGGTTGTTGTTAAACTTTTAAATAAAGATACAGCAAAAAATGAAGCAGTTGTTGCAGCGCTTAATGAACAATTTGACTACAACACTGAAAATTTGGTTCAAAAGAACTATGTAAAAGCAGTCACTGTTGACGGAACAGCAATTTATGGCACAAAAATGGCAGCAGTCGCATTGTCAGTTGCTATCGTAGTTTTGGCTATTGCTGCAATTTTCAGATATGATTTAGCATCTGCTATTAACTATTTGATTTCAATTTTGCTCGATTTGGTTATTTTGCTTGCAATGGTTATAATTTGTAGAATTCCAATTAATTTCTCAATCACAGCAGCATTTGTCTTTGCATTTGTTATTTCAAGTTTAATGAAATTGTTGTTTTTCAAACAAGCAAAACAAAATGTTAAAGACGAAAACTACAAAGATAAAACAAGAGTTGAAATTGCAAACATTTCATTAAGAGAAATTTTCAGCCCACTTGTAATTATTAGCGTGATTTCAGTTATTGCTTTTGTATTGCTTGCAGGTCTTGGAACAGTTCAAATTAGAGCATTTGCTATTCCAGCACTTATAGCAGTTGTCTTCTCAGCGCTTACAACATTCTATTTCACACCATTTATGTGGGAAAAGATTGTTATCAGAAGAAGAGTTAAATCTAAGAAAAACTAATAAAAAAGCACATCGAAATGATGTGTTTTTTTATGCAAGAAAGGAGAGGCTATATTGCATTAACTGCGGACAACATAAGTTCGTTTGTTTTTTGATTTGTGAGCGAATAAACAATAATTTTACCATTGCGTTTGCACGAAATTAAATTTTGACTTTTTAAGTATTTAAGTTGGTGCGAGATTGTTGTTTGGTTGATTTTTAGCAGGGTAGAAAGGTCATTCACGCACATATCGCACATTGCAAGACAAGAAATGATTTTCAACCTTGTAGCGTCCGAAAACACCTGAAAAAAGTCTGCAAGTTTATCCGTTTCATTACAACTTGGCAAGTAATTTAAAATTTCTCTTTTGGAGCGTTCGTTTAATAATAGATATCTTTGTTCCATAATCAATCCTTTCACAAAATTTTATATATTATCATATGTATTTGTGAACAAATTTTAAGTTCAATTAATTGTAAATTACATAAGAAAATTTTGAAAGGCGAATTGTTTGTTTTTATGTCGAAAATTCGTTTATTTTAGGTTAGTAAAATATTTTTAAGGGGGCTTAGATTATGAACTTTACGCAAGATGTTCTTTTGGTGCTATTAATTGGCGTTATCGCCGCAGCAACGGACACTGATTTGGCAACAAATACAAACATTTTATTATTGATTTTGCTATTCTTGTCAACTCAGGACAATTCAAGCACATGCAGCAGTTGTTGCTCTCAAAATTTGGGCTCTGGACTTTCAAGAACTTCATTTTTCCCATTTTAATTTGAGATAGTTGAAAATAAAAAAAGATGTGTTTTTAAGCACATCTTATTTGCATTCCATGAGTGTTTTTCCGTGGCTAACTGCGACTGGTAATTTGACGGTCAAATTTATAACTCCTGTCATTTCTTCGCTTAATATATTTTCGACTTTTTCAACTTCGTTTTTAGGGCAGTCAACAACTAATTCGTCGTGAATTTGAAGCACAAGTTTGCTTTCAAGATTTTCTGTTTTTAACCTGTTATATACACGCGTCATGGCGAGTTTGATAATATCAGATGCAGTGCCTTGTAAAGGCATATTCATGGCAACACGCTCACCAAATTTATTGAGCGCTTTATTGTCTGATTGCAATTCTGGAATAAACCTAATTCTGCCGAACAAAGTTTTTGCATACCCAGTTTTCTTGGCTGCTTCAACACATTCATGCATATATCTTTTTACGCCTGGGAAAGTGTAAAAATACCTTTCAATATATGTTTTTGCTTTTTGAACAGAAGTATTTAAATTTTGCGAAAGTCCGTATTCGCTGATGCCATAAATAATACCGAAATTAACGGTTTTTGCAACGCGTCTTTCGCTTGCTGTTATCTCTGAAATTGGTTTATCGAAGATGTATGCCGCGGTGCTGGCGTGAATATCATCGCCGTGAGCATAGGCTCTTAAAAGATTTTCATCTTGGCTATAATGAGCCATTAATCTAAGTTCAATTTGATTATAATCGGCAGAAACTAAGTTGCCGTCTTTAAACCTTGAAATAAAAATCTTTCTTAAATGTTTGCCTTCTTCATCTCTGATTGGCAAATTTTGAAGGTTAGGGTCGCTTGAAGCGAGCCTTCCTGTTGATGTTTGAGTTTGGCTAAATGTTGAGTGAATATAGCCGGCATTTTGTTTTGCAATTTCGCTGAATGGTTCAACATAAGTTGTCAATAATTTTTGAACTTTTCTATATCGTAAAATCTGCGAAATTATTTCGTGTTGGTCTTCAATTTGAACCAAGACTTCCACGCTTGTTGATTTTTTAACATTTTTTGGAAGAACCAAGCCAAGTTTATCAAACAAAATTTCCATTAATACTTTTGGAGAGTTAATTTTGAATGTTTCGCCTGCGAGATCGTAAATTTTGCTTGTTATTTGCTCGAGTTCTTCGCTAAGCAAAACTTTTATTTGTTCAAGTTCGTTTGTATCAACCAAAATGCCGTTCTTTTCCATGTCAAAAAGGACATTCACAAGTGGCATTTCAATTTTTTCAAACAAGTCGTCAACGCCGAATTCTTTCATTTCATTTTCAAGTGATTTTACTTCATTGAAATAGTAAACAGGGGATGGCAATTCATTGACTTTTGTGTTTTTTGTAAGCACATATCTAGCGATTGCAATATCAAAAGCATTGTTTGAAATACTGATGTTGTAATTATCCAAAATATGCTTATGTTTTTTCAAGTCGTAGCAAATTTTTAATATGCTTTTTGACTCGAAAATAGGTTTTAAATACTTCAATGCTTCATCTAAGGTAAGTGTTGACGAAAACATGGTTATTTCTTCGTTAAATGAGTATTCAAAATTAGGTGAGCAAGCAATTTTTAAGCCATTTGTAAAATCAAAGGCAATTCGGCCTTCCTCTTTAATGTATTTGATAACTTCTTCAAGTTTGTCTACGCTTTCTACCTTAACATTTTCAAAATTTGCTGTGTTAGGTTTAACTTGTTCTTGAATGTTTTCAGCAAAAATTTCATGTCTACGCATGAGAGATTTAAAGTCATATCTTTTGAAAAATTCAAAAACTTGTTCGTTATATGGGAAAGTGTAGGTTAAATCGTCGAGTTTGTATTTCAAATTTACATTTCTATCTATTGTTGCAAGGCGTTTTGAAATTTCCGCCATATCTCTGCCGTTTTCAAGTTTTTCTTTAACGCTTTGTTTTGTAATTTTATCTAAATTTGCATAGATATTGTCAACTGTTTCAAATTCTTCAAGAAGTGACAAAGCGGTTTTGTCGCCAATTCCGCTAACGCCAGGAATATTATCAGAAGAATCGCCCCTTAAAGCCTTAAATTCGACTATTTGGCTAGGTGTTAGCCCCATAAGTTCTTTTAATTTTTCTCTATCAACTTTTTCAACTTCGCTAATGCCTTTTTTCGTGAAAAATACTGTTGTGTTGTTGTCTATTAATTGAAACAAATCTCTATCGCCAGACAAAATGATTTTTTCAACATTTTCTTGTTTTGAAATTGTGCCGATGATGTCGTCCGCTTCGATGCCATTTTTTTCAAAATATTTAATATTCATGCTGTTTAAAAGGT
>CALBYO010000123.1 GCA_937889705.1 uncultured Bacillota bacterium
CAGTGTGCTTACAGTAAGAGATAGTCAGCCAAATTCACATAAAAACATGGGTTGGGAGCAGATAACATCAAGGGTTGTTGAACTCCTGTCGAAACGCGAAAAACCCGTTGTATTCTTGCTTTGGGGTGCAAACGCGATTGCTATCGGCAAAAATATAGACAGAAGCAAGCATTTGGTTTTAACTTGTGCTCATCCAAGTCCATTATCCGCTTATAACGGCTTTTTTGGATGTAATCACTTTGTAAAAGCAAACGAATTTCTTATAAAAAATAATGAAACACCAATTGAATGGTAAATAAAAGGAAAAATTATGACATTTGCAATTATCGCCGCAGTTTTGATTGTTTTAATAATTTTATTCTTCGTGGTAAAATTTATTATAAAACATAAACCTGCAAAGAAAAAAGAAGATAAACCAGCAAAAGATAAGAGTATTAAAAAGCCAAAGTTCAAGATTTGGCGTAAAAAGAAAAAAGATACAGAAAATAACAATGCAGCAGAACTCAAAGGTTCGTATGTTGATGTTGTTGATAAATTCTTGTTTAGAAAAGAGTTAAAAGTGCTTGTTTTGGTATCAAGAGTGCTTCCAAAAGGTTATGTTGCATTCCCAAAAGTCGGAATTGACACAATTTTAGAGCCGGTCGGCCGCAAAGATTTGTTTAATAAAATTGCGGACAAATATCTTGATATTGTCATTTTTGACGAATACACCATGAAGCCAAAAGTTGCGATTGATATTTTTGATGGAAGTATTGGCGATGAACAACTTGATGTAAATAGTCCAGATGTTATAAAAGCATTGCAAATCGCGGAGTTGCCATTGATTAGTATTAAGGTCAAAACTGATTATACGCAAGACGAGATAAAAAATCCTATTTATGAAGCGTTAGGATTGACAGTAAACAACGAAGATGAAAAGAAAAATGTTGAAGATTATGGAGAGTTTTAATGAGAATCGGAATTGATGTTGACGGAACATTAACAAATTTGGTGGATAGAGTTATTGCTTATGGGCAAGAGTATGAACTTGAAAACAACTTGCCATTTGGACTTTCAAATCCACAAACAGATTATTATTCACTTGCTTTTGATTGGGGGAGCAAGATTGGTAACAAATTTTGGAGAGATAGTTTTAACAAGATAAATAGCACAGAGCCAAGAGCACTTGCAAAAAAATATCTTGATATTTTGCATGAAAAAGGTCACGAAATTTATATTGTTACGGCAAGAAGTTATGAAGAATTTGAAGACCCAGTTAAATACACAACTAAATGGCTTAAAAAGCATAAAATTCCTTTTGATAAAGTCATTGCAAACGCTGATGATAAAGGCAAAGTTTGCTTAGAGAATAATATTGAAGTCTTTTTGGACGACAACGCTCGTAATTGCGACAGTACAAGCGCAGCAGGTGTTAAAACATTTATGATGTATAACTATTTGTCTGAAAATTATCATAATCCGCTTGTTAAAAAGGTTTATAGTTTCGTTGAATTTTATCGCGAAATTGTGAAATTAAGCGAAGAAGAAAGTGAATTCAAAACTTATGTTATCAACATTAGCAAAAAGCCTTATAAAAAGATAAAAATGGGGCAAAAAACTGTTGATTTAAGACTTAATGACTTGCGTAGAAATAACATCAAAAAAGGCGACACAATAGTTTTTAGACTTGATAACAAACCAAGAAAACAAATTGTTGTAACTGTCTTAAACAGCAAGAAATTTTATAGTTTTAAAGATTTGATTTCGTATTACGGCAAAGAAAAATGCGGTTTTGAGAAAAAAACTATTGACCAGGCCAATGCCATAATGAAAAGATTTTACACCGATAAAGAAATAAAAGAATTAGGTGTTATTGGCTTTGAATTTGCAGTCA
>CALBYO010000124.1 GCA_937889705.1 uncultured Bacillota bacterium
GCGCAAGTGTTTATACTTGTTTCAATAGCGAGCACAACTTGCTCGATAAATGGAATAATCACGCTTTTTACATCTGCACATGTAACAATCGCTCTTTTTGGTTTACCGGTCATTTCATCTGCGCCTAAAACTTCAAAACTTTGGCTATCGTTATCATACAATGAAGCAATTTCTTCTTTTAATTTTTGTGCTGCGGCGATACTGATTATTGTTTCATACTTATCTGCGACCATGTTTGCAATATTTACATCTAAACTTCTGCCGCCCAACTGCAAACTAGCGCCTTTGATGATTTGGTTCATATTTATCAATGCAATTTCAGTTGTTGTTCCGCCGATATTTACAACGCAAACTGTTCGTGAAGTATTAAGGTCTATACCGCTCATTTCGGCAGCACAGATTATACTTGGGACAATCAAAATTTTACCAATATTGCACTTTGAAAAGACATCTATATATTCTTTTCTTTCTTCCGCATTTAATGATGAATTTACGCAGAAAATTGCATTTTCTTTAATGAGTTTTTTTGCTTCAACTTTTTTCAAGAAGTAGTTTATGAGTTCAACAGCATATTCTGGCGCTTTGATTTTCCCTTCGCCGAATGGGCTAAAAATGTAAGTTTTATCATCTGTTTTACCTTGCATTTTTTTTGCTTCATTTCCCATTGCGAGAATTGTATAACCATCGCCGTCTTGCTTTGCACAAACAAGAGAAGGTTCTTTTAAAACAAGACCTTCTTCTTTCCTATATATGCTTGTGTAAACTCCCCCAAATTCAATCGCTAATGTATATTTCATATTTATCCTTGATTTAATGTTAATTCAATTTCCGCACCATCTCTTTGAACAACAACTGTTGCAGTTTTATAATCATGCAAACGCAGTCTTGCATACAAAAAGTCGTAAGTGCAATTTATTTTAAATGTTTCTGATGTTGTGCCGTTTGTAAACCTTATTTCTTTAATTATATCATTTAATTTTAAACCAGAAACGATACAATTTGTATTTACGCCAATTACTATAAGTCCGCTTTCGTTAAAATCCAAATATTGGTCTGCAACTGCGCCTGTTGGAGCATTTCTGACCATCAATTTATCAATTCCTGAAAAGCCGACAACAACATCGGTTGTTGCTTGTGCTTTATTTTCCCAATTTTTAACAATAGTTGGCAAAATTGAAATTACTGGATAGACAGACACTGCGTAGAAAAGCGAATTTGCGTTATCCACGCCGAGAGTGTTCACGCCAATCAAGTTGCCGTTCATATCTATAAGCGCACCGCCGCTATTGCCATGATTTATTGCGGCATCGTGTTGAATTAAATACTCATAGTTTAAGTTCAAGTCTGAACCATAAACCGACCTAACAATGTTTGAAGAAATTGTTCCAGTTGTTGCTGAACCATAGTTTTCTTGATTGTATTGTGTTCCGATTGTGATAATATCTTCCAAAACATTGATTTTATCTTCTTGTGAGCAATAAACTGACCTATCCTTTAAAGGCGCTGATTTTAAATCTGCAAATTGTTCGCAGACAATCACAGCCAAGTCAAAATTATAGCCGCTCCAAAGGATTGTTGCGTCATAAACAGTTTCTCCGCCATCTTGCGAAACATAAACAACATAAGATGTTGTAATTTTAGTGATTTCACGCGTTGCGGCGTTTGTTTGATTTACTGTTGATGGTTCTGCAAGTGCTGCTTGAATTACATGATAGTTTGTTAAGATATATCCACCTTTATGAACTATCGTTCCGCTACCAAATGAAGCAAAAGTTTGTTTTGTATCTTTTGACTTTTCAACGCCTGCTGATGTGTAAACAACTGTATCAACTTTTTTGGCAATTATAACTGTGAACGAAATTTTGATATATTCTTCGGCAATTTTGGTCTTTTTCTCTTGCAAAGACAAGCCTTCTGTGTTGATAGTGATTTCTTCGTTTTCTGTTTCGCTGCCTACATAAGGCTTAAAATTATAATCACTAACGCTCAATGATGCGCAGCCTGCAAAGGCAAAAACGCACACCATTAATACGCAACATAAAATAAGGCTTAATTTTTTACAATTTTTCATAATTCCCCTAAATTACTTCGATAAATTTAACAAATACTTTTTTAAAACTTGAATTTACTTTCATTGCTTCTGCAATTTCAAAACTTGCATCTTTTTCAACGATTGTTTTCATGATGATGGAATCGCCCAAAATGTCGCAAGACAAATCTTGAATAACAGATGATTTTGTTGCATCAAGTGCTGCGGCAAGTTTGATTATGATGCCGATTTTCTTGATTGCGTCTAAATCGTCCTCTGTGACAATGCTTGAATACTTAACCCAATCTGTTAAATTGAAGTTGTCTAACTCTTGGAATGTGCAAGCAAATGCTGCAAGGAGCAAATCTTTTTGTGAAACGCCCTTAATTTTTGAGTTCAATATAATTGGGAAAGAATTTTTAACATAGTTGTTATAGCAAATTCTCTTGCCACAATCATACATATAAGCAGCAATTCTAAGCGGTTTTATATAATTTCTTGGCAATTTGTGAATAACTTTTAATTGTTTAAACACATTTATTGCAAGTTCGTATACTTTTTCGTTGTTTGAGTTTGGAACTTTAAAGAAAGCATTGATATTTTCCAAACTATACGCAAACATTTCGCTAAGTGGTCTATCAAAAACTTCTGGCATGATATAGAAATTCATATAACCATCTCTAAGGCCTTCTTCACTTATTGAAAATTGTGTGACTTCTTGACTATTCATAAAAATATTAGCAAGTTGAAGCCCTGCAACAAATTTGTCTGCGCTGCCTTCTGAGATGCCTTTTAATTTCTTTGTTTTGTCTAAGTCTAAGTTTGTAACAAGATTGTAAACATTGTCAAAAGTTTCTTTTGTTACAACATAGTTATTTGCAAGTTCAAGTGGATATCTTGTGGCTTTTCTTGCAAGCACGCCAAGATTTAAGAACAATGCTCCGTTTGTTAAATATTGAGTTTCTGGGTCTTTCTCGTTAATAAATGGAATTTCTTTAATTTGTGCTGCAAAGTCTTCCAAATACTTTTTAATTTCGTTTTTATCACCTTCTTCTTGCATTTTTGCAAGTGGATATGTTCCGAAAGGCAATGAAATTGAATTTAAAATATTTCTTCTATTAAATTGAACGATATATGTTTCATATTCGCCAATGTGCAAGAAAACACCCTTTGTTAAATCTGTGCAATTAACTGCACCGCAGAACAAACTTTTCATTTGTTCTTCTGGTGATAAGATATTAATTGCAAATCCGCAGGTGTTATAAATTTCTTCTGTTAAACTTTTTATATTTCTAGCCTTAGAAAAATAATTAGGTGCAAACGCTGTTATGTTTACAATTCCTAAGTTATCACAAATTTTTCTATAAGATTTCAAAACCTTCATGACATCTTTTATAACAACTGGCCTTATCAAATTTTCATTGATAATTTCTTGCGCCAATGCGATATTGTCTGAATAGGTATCAATTACATTATAAAAACAAGGCTCTTTTGTTTCCAAAATAACCAATGTGATTTTATTTTCGCTAAGTTCAATAATCGCTTTTTTTGAATTATTTTCCATAAATTTTCCTCAAATTAATCTTCAATAGTAATTGCTTCAACTGGGCAAATGCTTTCGCATGAGTGGCATTTAATGCATTTTTTTGGGTCTATTGATGATTTCCCATTTGCTGCCCAACTAATCGCTCCAACTGGACAAATTTCGATGCAAGCACCGCAAGCAATACATTTTTTTTGGTCTACCATAAACACTTCTCCTTATAATATCGAGTAAATATTAACATAAAAGAAATAATAAGTAAAGCAATTTTTATTTTTTCTAGTTAATCTCAAACAAAAAAGCATAAAATAACAAATAAAAAATCCCACAGTTTTTATCCTGTGGGGTTTTATTTTACTTAATCACAATTTCGTTGTTTTCGGCATCAATTATAATCTCAGAGCCAGCGGACAAATCGTTACTTAAAATTTTTCTTGCAACTGCTGTTTCAACAGCATCTTGAATGTATCTTTTAAGTGGACGCGCGCCATACGCTTCATCGTAGCCATTTTCAATTATCAATTCTTTTGCTTTGTCTGTCACTTTAAGCGAAATTTGTTTTTCTTTTAGCCTAATATTAAGTTTTTCAAGCAATAAATCAACAATTTTTGAAATTTGAGCCTTTAGAAGTGGTTGGAATATGATTATATCGTCTAACCTATTCAAAAATTCTGGTCTAAAATGTGCTTGCAAAATAGATTTTATTTGCTCACGCGTTTCGGCAGTTATTTCATGATTTTTCTCAATGCTTTGCATGATAACATCAGCACCAAGATTGCTTGTCAAAATTATGATTGTATTTTTGAAGTCAACAGTTTTTCCAAGAGAGTCTGTGATTCTACCATCGTCCAAAATTTGAAGCAAAATGTTAAATACATCTGGGTGTGCTTTTTCTATTTCATCAAACAACACAACCGAATATGGTTTTCTTCTAACCGCTTCGGTAAGTTGACCACCCTCTTCATATCCTACATATCCAGGAGGCGCACCAATAAGTCTTGATACCGAGAATTTTTCCATATATTCGCTCATATCAATTCTAATTAAGTTTTTTTCGTCATCAAACAATGCCTGGCAAAGAGTTTTTGAAAGTTCGGTTTTACCAACGCCAGTTGGGCCTAAGAACAGGAACGAACCAAGAGGTCTGTTAGGGTCTTGAATACCTGCTCTTGAACGAATTATTGCATCACTAACTTTTTCAACTGCA
>CALBYO010000125.1 GCA_937889705.1 uncultured Bacillota bacterium
AGTTGTAAGTGCTTATATTGGCAATATAACTGATTTAACAATTCCATCAGAAGCAAAAGTAAGGCAAAGAGATTTGAAAGCGGTTGTTAAATTTACTGATAAAGATAGATTTATTGAGGGTTTACAAAGTGTAATGGGAAGTTTTCAATATCCTTGCACTATGACATGGACAATAAATGGAGAAAATAAAAGTAAAGTTTTTAATAGTTCAATGGAATTAATGCAATTTGGTATGGAAATTGATAAAAACATGTCAAGTGATGATTTTGCGGCTGAATATGCAGGTCCAGCGACATTCACATATTCAACTTATTGTGTAACGACAAGACCATTCACAAATGCTAAAAAGGTAACGCATATTGGTTACTCAGCTTTTTCAGGACATACTGAATTAAAAAGTGTTGTAATTCCAGAGTCGATAACTTTTATTGCGCCAGAAGCATTTAGTTGCGATGGTGGAGTTTTGGATACTGTGACAATTCAAGGCAACAATTTAACAAAAATCTGTTACAATGCTTTTAACTGGGCTGATTTTACAACAATTAACATTCCTGAAAGTGTAAACTTTATTGGAGGATATTGTTTCCAAGGTTCAAGTTTGACAATGAAATTAAGTGATTTGTCAGGTACTTGGGTTAAAGCAGAAGATGGTTCTGAAATTACTGATACTGATGTTTATTTAAAAGACATTGATTACGATATTAAAAAAGTGTAAAAACGCAAGACCAATAAAAAAACTCGTTGTGATAACGAGTTTTTTTATAATTCAATGTTTGATTCTTTAAACAAAGGGGAATCAAAAAATTCTGACAATGATACGCCGATTGCTGTTGCGATTCTGTACACTGATGTAACTTTAATGTCTGTTGTTTTTCCTTTGATAATTTCAGGAATTGTTTTTTCATTAAACTTTGCAATTTTAATCAATTTATATTGTGACATCTTTTTTTCTTCTAATAATTCTTTTGTTCTTAAACCTACTGCTTCTAATAGTCTCATAAATATTTCTCCTTACATGGTTTATAATACCATCCTTTGCAGCGGTTGTAAAGTGTTTTTCGTAATTTTTTTGCGTATTTACTAAAAAATTTGTTTTGAAAGAGCGAATTTTGCGATATAATCTAAAAAAGTGAGGTTTTTATGCCAAAAAGTATTGCTATTGACGGAACAGCGGGTTCTGGCAAAGGGACAATTTCAAAGATTTTAGCAGACAGATTGGGCTTTTATCATTTAGATACTGGTGCGATTTATAGGACGATTGCTTATGACGCGATAAGCAAAAATGTTGACATTTATAATGAGCAGGCGGTGGTTGACATTTTAGGCGATTGTGATGTGTATATCAAACTTGAAAAGGGCAAGCAAATTAATATGCTGGCTGGTGAAGATTTGGGGCAGAAAATAAGGACGCCGCAAATTGATGTTGCGGCGAGTGTGGTGTCTGTTTATCATGATGTGAGAGTGTTTGCGACGCGTATTCAGCATGCGCTTGCTAAAAAGCATGATGTTATTATTGAAGGCAGAGATATTGGCACAGTTGTTTTGCCAAATGCTGATTACAAATTTTTTGTGACTGCAAAGCCTGAAATTAGGGCAGAGCGCAGGTTGAAGCAGCACAATTTGCCCGAGAGTGAATATGCACGCATTTTACAAGAGATTGTTGAGCGTGATGAAAGGGACATGACAAGAGCGGTTTCGCCGCTTAAACAAGCGCCTGATGCGGTTTTGATAGATACTTCTTATCAGACGATAGAAGAGTCGGTGAATGAGATTTTGAGTCATATAAAATAAAGCCAGTTTAGCACTGGCTTTTTGTTTTTTAAAGGTAAGTTTTTAAACTTTCGATGTTTTTTTCTTCAACTTCAAGAAGCTTTTTGCAAAGATTTAAAATGTCTTCATTGGCAGAGGCGTGGTCGGCTAAATCTTTTAAGCATTGAACAGTGCCCATGAAAGTTCCAAGGAGCAACATTTCAGAAACATGAGTTGTTGATTTGTCTGCAAGTGTGGACATTTTGATTGTGCTCCAAAGTTTGATTTTTTCAAACATGTTATTGTCTTTAACATTGAAGTTTTCGCTTTTGGCAATCATTTCACATTCTTGTGCAATGATGTTGTATTCGCTTTCTTCGTTCAAAAGTTCTTTAATAAGCGTATCGCATTTGATTGACGGCATGATGTTGTCGATTGATTGTAAAGCCGTTTGACAATTTTGATAAATTGATGTTAATAACAATTCGTTATCAGTTTTTCCGTTAAATTCTTCCATTTTCAACTCCTGTTCTTAGTTTTTGCAGCAAAGTTGAATTATATTCATAAAAAATTGAATACTTATCAAATTTTTAAACAAAATACTAGCATGAGAAAATCGACAAGAATTTGGCTTATTATAATGATTGTATCAAACATAGCGATGCTATATTTTTATCAGCCGTTAATTGCGTCATTTACATATTTTGGCGGTGCGGTTGAGATTGTTCCGACTTGGGAAACTTATGTTGGTTTGGCGCTATTTTTGGTTGCTATTGTATCTGGCTTTGTGATATTTGCAAGGTTTATCAAAACTCAGTCGCTAAGCAAGCAAATATTCTTTTCAACGATAATTCCGACAATAACATTTGTGTTTTTGATGTTCTTTTTCTTTAACATAACAACAATGGAACAGGTGGGAGTTGTTGCGGCAATTCGTGACGGACTTGCTATAAACACTGCGACTGCAAGATATGCTTGGATGGCTGCCGTAAGTGGCGTTTATGCGATATATTTGCTTATAACATACTTTTTTCTTACAAAACCTATCAGAAAACTTGAAAAAGCACTTGAAATAATCAAATATGGTGGCGAACCTAAAAAGAGTTTGAATTTGGGTGGTAGCAAGGAATTTCGTTCTATTGAAAATGATTTAAGACAAATCAATCAGGAAATAAAAGCAAATAACAAGCGAAAGGTGGTTGTGGAAGAAAATTAATCATTGACATATTATGACAATATATGCTAGAATAACGATGAGGACAATATGCCAAACATTAAAAACTTTTATGTTTCCAAAACTGCAAGATATGACGAAATTTCTGCGATAAGCAGAATTTATAACTATCTTTTTACAGACTTAGACGAAGTGTATTTGGGAGACAATTCAGACGAACATTGCCCAGATGTTTACACGAAAGATTTTCATAAGGGAATAGAAATTGTAACTTGCGAAAGTCAAAAGTTTTACAGAAGTCACAGTGAATATTTCTGCGCTATAAATAGAGATAAAAAGTATAGAGTGACCTTTCAAAATGAAGACATCGTGCCACTTGGCGAGTTAAATTTAAACAAAGCATTTATATAAAACTTTTGTTCCAGACAAAGATTATACGACCGAAGAAAACGAGTTTTACGATAGGCTAAGGCTGGTAACTCATAAGAAATTGACCAATTTGGCAGAAGGGCGTTATGACAAATGCAAAAACCTTGCACTTGTGATATTCTCAGGATATGAAAGAAAGCCTTATGTAAATAATTCAAAGATTTTAGAAATCATAAAGGACGAAAACAGTCATTTCGATAGAAAATTTGATTATATATATTTAATTTGCAATGAAGACATTTTACAAATTTCAAAGTTCGGTGAAATGCAAAGTATTCTTGATGATAGAGATATTAAAAGAGTGTATCAAAAATCTAAACTTGTTGAAAATTCGCCAGAGATGTAAAAATTTTTAAAATTTAGTTGACATCATAATTGTTTTTTGCTATGCTATCAAAGCATTGTAAAAATGCGGGTGTAGTTCAGTGGTAGAACCCCAGCCTTCCAAGCTGGTTGCGAGGGTCCGATTCCCTTCACCCGCTCCAATTATCTACTTCAAAAGATAATAACCCCATGCATTTGTAGCTCAGTTGGATAGAGCAGCGCCCTTCTAAGGCGAAGGTCGGGGGTTCGAATCCCTCCACGCGCACCATTTTAAAGGAATAAGCTGAACCAAATTTGATT
>CALBYO010000126.1 GCA_937889705.1 uncultured Bacillota bacterium
CGTCAATTTTAACGGATAATGCCTTTATATTAAGCCTTTTACCATGACATTTTTTACAAGTTTGCTCACGCATGAGTTTGCCGATTTCAAACTTAACAAACTCACTTGTCGTTTCCTTATATCTACGCTTTAAATTATTTATTAATCCTTCAAAAGTCCTGTTAATTTTGCCTTCATAACGATCATTTTTTAAGTCAATTTCAATCTTTTCTTTTGTGCCATAAAGCAAAATATCTAACTGCTCGCGAGGAAGTTCGTTAAGCGGTTTGTTCATGTCTATATCATACAAAACTGCAAGTTTTTTCAAATACATAGATGCAATCGCGCCCGTGTCTATGTTTCAATGCCCCTTGATTTATAGATAAATGTGCATTTTGCAAAATCAAACTTTCGTCTATATCCATTGTATATCCGAGCCCAGAACATTCTTCGCACGCGCCATAAGGATTGTTAAAACTGAAAATTCTTGGAGTAATCTCTTCCATTGTGTAGCCACAATCTGGACACGCAAAATTCGTGCTAAATGTTTCATCTTCCAATTCTTCACCATCATTTAAAGGCAACTTTTCAACAATGGTCAAGCCTTCTGCAAGTTTTAAACTTGTTTCCAAACTTTCGGTCAATCTTGAAACAATTTCATCGTTCACAACAAGCCTATCAACAACAACGCTGATATTGTGTCTGATATTTTTGTCAAGCGTAATTTCTTCGTCAAGTGTGTATTGATTTCCGTCAATTATAACTCTGCCATAACCGCTGCGTCTAAGACTTTCAAACAATTTTTGTTGCGCACCTTTTTGAGCGCGAACAACTGGCGCTAAAATGAGAATTTTACGCCCTTGTTCATACGACATAACCTTGTCTACAATTTGGTCAATTGACTGTCTTTCAATAGGTTTATTACAATTTGGACAATATGGAACGCCAACGCGTGAAAAAAGCAACCTGAAATAATCATATATTTCGGTTATTGTTCCAACAGTTGAACGCGGATTATGGTTTGTCGTTTTTTGGTCGATAGAGATTGATGGCGACAAGCCTTCAATGACATCACAATCAGGTTTTTGACTCTGCCCTAAAAACATTCTGGCATAAGAAGAAAGCGATTCAATGTATCGCCTTTGTCCTTCTGCAAAAATAGTATCAAACGCCATGGTCGACTTGCCACTACCGGAAACGCCAGTAAAAACCACCAATTTATTGCGTGGAATTGTTAAATTAACTTCCTTTAAGTTGTTTTCCCTTGCTCCCTTGATTATTATTTTATCTTCCATAGCCATACTCGTATATTATTACCAATTTTTCTTTAAATTAAAGATGCTAAATTTTTAAGCCTGTTTACAACCTCGTCAGCACCTAAAATCTTGCAAATCTCATACAAATCCGGAGAATTTTTCCTTCCTGTTATACATACAAACATCAGCAACATTTCCTTCAAAATTTTCAGGATTTTGTTTATATAACTTATTATCTGTTGCGAAACCTAAACGACCTGCCATCAATTTGATATCGTCAAACCAATTTTGTTTTTCATCGTAGTCTTTATAAACATTTTGATATTCGTTTAAAACGAGTTTTAACTTTCTTTTAAACTCTGCACTATCTTCAATTTCATAAGTTGCCAAATTTTTGTCATCAAAATATGGCTTAAACATGTATGAGAAATAGTTTTTAACTTCGCTCCACATAGCAATGTCTTTTCTAGGCTTTGCACAGTACCTATCAATAGTAAAAACTTGTTTTGCATAGTACTGATTTGACATCAAATAGCCTGCAAAATCAGGGTCAAATTCTTTTGCCCATTCAAGACATTTGTCAAACACTTCATCAGCAGTCATTTTTGATATAACAGTTTTTGAAACATCACACAATTTAACCAAATCAAACATAGGATTGTTTGTGCCAATCTTCCCTATTTTAAATGGGAATAGCGATATATCGGCAGTTGGATTTTGATTTCTCCAAATCTCAAAATCAGAGTTAATTAAGTTTGTCAAATATTCCAAAATACTCTCGATTGGAACACCTATTTTAACAAAATATCTTGCATCTGCTTCTGGGTCTTTACGCTTTGACAATTTTCTTTTATTTCCGCTTTCGTCAAGTTTGCATAGTACTGGTGCGTGAAGGTATTTTACGCGCTGAAAACCAAGTGCATCAAACAATTCTAGGTGCGATGCAAGTGATGGGAACCATTCTTCGCCCCTAACAACAATCGTTGTTCCCATGAAGTGATCATCAATAGCATGAGCAAAAGCATAAACAGGAATACCGTTGCTTTTTATAAGAACAATATCTTTGTCGTTCTCTCTTAATTCTCTCTCACCTTTTGCAAGGTCAGTAAATTTAAAAACATTTTCTTCGTTGCCACAACTTTTTAATCTTAAAGCAAATTCTTCGCCAGCATCAATTTTTGCTTTAATTTCTTCATAAGTTAGATTTCTGCATGGGTCTTTGCTTTCCAAATCGGCATTTTCTTCAAGTTCTTTTTCTCTACGCTCTTTGATTTCCGCTATACTTTCAGTTTTCTTGCAAAAACAAGGAAATGCCTTTCCCTTTTCAACCAAATATTTCGCAAAAACTTCATAGATTTCTTTTCTATCGCTTTGTCTATATGGTCCATAAGCACCAATTTCAGGCTTATTTTCCCCTGTAAAGCCTTCTTGTGGCTTAATATTGAATTTGCAAAGCATATTGTAAGCAATATCGCCTGAATTTTCAACCTCGCGCTTCTTGTCTGTGTCTTCCAAACGGAAATAAAATACACCGCCATTGCTTGCAATAAGTTTGTTAATCAATGCGATATAAGCCGTTCCTATGTGCAAAAAACCTGTTGGGCTTGGAGCAATTCTGGTCACCTCAGCGCCTTCCGGAAGTTGTCTATTTGGATATTTTTTTATTATGTCTTCAACTGTATATTTGCAGTTTGGATAAAGCAAATTAGCAATTTTTTCTTGTTCTGTCATATTTTCTCCTTAAAATGTGTTTTAGTATATCACTTAAAATTAGTTTTTACAAGTTTATATGTTGATTTATTGTATCATTTATAATTTTGTAGCCTTCAAACTCACCTAAGTTTGACGCGTTTTCCTTGTTGTCTTGTGCGTAAATAAGCAGTGGAACTTTTTCGTTGTTATCTCCGTTATATGTCGAAGTTATGATTAGCAAGTCATCTTTTTTAAGATGTTTTATAATGTGGGAAATACACTCGTCAATCGCTTCCAAACACACTCTTGCACCAAGCAAATCTCCATGACTAGCATGTATTTTTTCGTAATCTGTTAAATAAGCAAAAGCAAACAGATTATCTTTTCTAAGCACAAGTTTTTCAAGTGTTTTAAGCGATAAACCATCTGTTTTGCTGATATAATTTTCGTCAAAGCAAGAAGCGTTA
>CALBYO010000127.1 GCA_937889705.1 uncultured Bacillota bacterium
TTTTTGCTATAAATTATTTTGTAAAGTGACGAAAATTGGTTAATATAAGAATAAGGGGAATAATATGGAATATTCAAGACTTATTGAACAAGCAATTAACGCGCAAAAAAATGCTTACGCGCCTTATTCAAATTTTAAAGTTGGTGCGGCGGTTCTTTGTAAAAACGGGAAAGTGTTTACGGGTTGCAATGTTGAAAATTCGTCATATCCTGTTTCAAGTTGTGCGGAAAGGACAACAATTTGCAAAGCGGTGAGTGAAGGCGAAAAAGATTTCGTTGCCATAGCAATAGTTGGTGGCGATTTGAGCGAATATTGTTTTCCGTGCGGAATGTGCAGGCAATTAATTGTTGAATTTAACGCCGATATGGATGTAATAGTCGCTAGGTCGCCAAGTGATTATCAAGTTTATAAAGCAAGCGAACTTCTTACACATCATTTTAAGTTATAAAAAAACTAGCCAATTCGGCTAGTTTTATTTTTGATTCTTTCTAAGCGCCAGCGTATACAAGCAAAGTTACGAAGAAAAGAACGATTGATATTGCAATGATTGAAGCCATAGCGATTGTAACTTTTTTCAATTTACCTTGTGTTGTTTCGCCTTTGTTTTGTGTGTAATAACTTTCTGATGCACCAGTGATAACATTTGCACTTCCATTATCATCATGTTCTTGCATAAGTGTTACGATAATTAAAACGATAGCGGCTGCTGCGATTATGAACATTAAAACATATCTGATAATTGGGAATGAAGCAACGATCCAATCTGGTGGCAATGAATCTAACATAAAATTAAACATAAAATCTCCTTTAAACTTGGGTATTATAGCATAAAAATATTAAATTGCAAACGATTTTTACAATTAAATGAAAATTACAAAGCAGGCAAGGCCTAGGAATATTGCAAACAAAATTAATGGGAATATTCTGAGCTTATTTTTATCTGCTGAGTATTTTGGTTTTAAAAATCTGATAAGGCAAAGCAAAGCAACTACAAGTAAAACTGAAATAATTAAAATTTTGACTACCTGGTTCATTTCATGGAAAAACAATTGAACTTTTGCCCAGAAATCGCTAAAACTTAATAAATATTGCATATTCACCTCTTTATTGAGTTTATTATACAATATAAGTGAGTAAAATACAACCCTAATTTTACAAAAAATTGAAAAAATTTTTGACAAAACATATTGACAAGTGGTTTTATATGCTTTATAATAACCATGAAATATTAAGGAGAGAACTATGGCAAATCTTTTAGATAATGTTATTACAATTCAAGCTTGTGAACAAATTAGAGAAAATACTTCTGAATACAATAGACAAACTGAACTTGCAAAAAAAGTTGTAGAAAAGTTTAAATTGTCAAGAGATTTACAAAAACATATAAGCATTTTATTTACTTATCAATTAAACGGTTTGTGCTCTATTGATTGGAATAAATGGCTTGCATTGCCAAATTCTAAGCAAGAAGTAGTTGCATTGGTTTCAGAAACAAAAGCATATATTAATGAAATTGTTGAATTAAATCCAGAGAAAACTGCTGAAATTCGTGAAGCAATTCGTCGTACATCTAGAATGACACCTAAGATGCAAAAAAATAGCACATTTGATTTTTAATTATTGAATTATAAAAAACGCACAAAATTGTGCGTTTTTTTACATTTCAAATTCGGCATTTGGAAGTTTTGAAATATTTACGACCGTTGTTTTATTCTTTTCTGGTATAAAATTATCACTAATGGTCGGTGGGACATTTATATTGTCATCTATCATATTATCTAAGAATAAACCTGGGGGGATAATAATTGACTTATTATCTTGCTTTTCCGTTTGTGTTTCTTGTTTTACTTCTGGAATAACTGGTGGCAAGGTTGGTTCTTCTCTCTCAACAAGCCATTTGAATTGTGGATCAACTTTTTTCTTTGCGGGCGCGGCTTTTTTCTTTGCTGCGGCCTTTTTCTTCGCTGCCGCTTTTTTAGCAGGAGCGGCTTTTGCTGCCGATTTTTTCGCTTCTTCTTTTTTAGGTGCAGTGATAGGTGGGGCTTTTAATGTTTCTTCAAACTTATCCATGTTGTTTACAAAGATTTGTTTTTGTTCGCCCAACGCTTTAAGCAGGTCAGGATTGTCGCACATGTGTCTTGATGCCATCAGCAATTTATCTAATTCAAGACGCAACATTTTGTAATAATTCTTTTTGTTCAAATTGCCTTTATGTTCCAACAAAAGCATATCGTATTTTCTTAAAATATACTCAGAATATTTGCCTGGATATTTTTTCAAGACTGCGATGACATTGTCTATATAATATTGAGATAAATACTCATTTGACTCGGCAAGTTTGTCTTTCAGCATTTTAAGTTGTTTTTTTGATTTTAAAACATTTAACAATATTTCGTCATTTTCGTTTTCTCTGCCGTCTTCGTCGCGTTTATCAAAAATATGAAAAACTTTTGCGACTTTTGGCATGAAATACATATCATTTTCATCGCGATAACGGGCGATTGTTGTTGCAAATTCTGATGATGTTTGCTCGTCTAAACTTTTAAAAGGTTCAAGCAAAATTAAAGAAGCGATTTTTTTGTTGTTTTCGTCATCGTTTTTAATTTTCAAAAGAAAGTGAAGGTCAAATTCTGGCGAAGTTGTTTTTGCGGTTAGGTGATATACGCCTTCGACATTGTCTGTAATAAATTTGTTGACATTGATAAGTTCTTGCAAAAGTTCTTTTTCGATTGAATAGTTGCCTTCCGCGTTGAAAGAGCCTAAAAGCAAGTTTGAATATTTTTCTTCGTTAAGTGTGTTTTTATAATATAAAATATCGAGTGGGTCAGAGTATTCTTCGCCGCTGAGATGGTCTTTCCATATTTGTTTTTTAACTTCAATATTTTCGGCTTGCATTTCCATATTTTTAATGTAGCACAATTTTACAAAAAAATCAATAAATCTTGCAAAATAAAAAAGCAGGGCATATTGCCTTGCTTTTTGTAAATCTGATTGCAAATTATCTCTTTGAGAATTGAGATGCTTTTCTTGCTTTTTTAAGACCGTATTTTTTACGTTCTTTCATTCTTGGGTCACGAGTTAACAAGCCAGCTTTCTTAACTTCTGATTTAAGATTTTCTTCGGCTTTAACAAGTGCTCTTGAAATACCGTGGCAAATAGCGCCTGCTTGACCAGCAATACCACCACCGATAACATTAACATAAACATCATATTTATCTGCACTGTTTGTGAGTTCTAATGGTTGTTTAACAATTAATTTTAAAAGGTCTTGTGGGAAGTATTCGTCAATAGATTTTTTGTTGATAACGATTGTTCCGTTTTCGCCTGGAATTAATCTAACACGTGCGATAGATTTTTTTCTTCTACCAGTTGCGCAAAATTGAATTTTCTTTGATTTTAAAGTAGCTTTAACAGCTTTCTTTGCTTCTGCCATTATTTAATTTCTCCTTTTAATGAAATTAATTCTGGATGTTGTGCTTCGTGTGGATGTTCTGCACCTTTGTAGATTTTAACTTTTCTTGCCATATCTCTACCAAGAGCATTTTTTGGAAGCATTCCTTTGATTGCTCTTAAAAGTGCAACATCTGATTTTTCTTCCATCATTTTTTTGTATTGAACTTCTTTAAGTCCGCCTTGATATCCTGAATATGTTTTGAATTTCTTTTGAATTAATTTTTTACCTGTTAAAACGATTTTATCAGAATTGATAACGATAACATAATCTCCTGTGTCAACATGTGGTGTGAATGTTGGTTTGTTTTTACCACGTAAGATTGAAGCAACTTGGCTTGCAACGCGTCCAAGAGGAGTGTTAGCAGCATCAACTAAATACCATTTTCTTTCAACAGTTTCTGGTTTTGCCATATATGACTTCATTGAATTTTCCTCCGAATAATATTTTAAAAATTACAATCTTCTAGCAAATGCAGTTCGCGCTTGCAGTTGCAAACTTGATTAAGTTATCCGCTACCTTTAAAGCAACCATTTGTGAAGGGGCTAGCATCACAAAAAAATCGCCTAAAAACATTAGACGATAATAATATATTATAATTTGCGGACAATGTCAAGAATTTTTTGAAAATTATTTAATAAATTTTAATATAAAACTTTTTTTAAAAAGAGCGCGTGAGCAGGGTATGTTTTGCCTGCTTTTGAGCGGTCTTTACTGCTTAGAATTGCTTTCATTTCGCTTGCATTTTTCTTTCCTAAACCGATTTCAACAAGCGTGCCAACTATAATTCTGACCATGTTATATAAAAAGCCGTTTCCGGTTATGTCGATTAAAATTTTGTTAGATTTTTTTGTGATTTTTATATCATAAATTGTTCTAACATGGTCGTTTGTTTGCGTTTGTGCACTGCAAAATGATGTGAAATCGTGCTCGCCAATTAGATATTTGCTAGCAGCAATCATTGCGTCAATATCAAGTTTTTGACGCACCAAAACGGTCGTTTCGCTGTCAAAAGGTGATAAAATTCCGCCATTTTGGAGTTTGTATTCATAAGTTTTTTTCTTTGCCGAAAACCTAGCGTTAAAAGTTATTGGAACTCTTTTAATTGATAAAATTTGAATATTTTCAGGCAAAAGTTGATTAATTGCATCTCTAAACTTAACGAAGTCCAATTTGCCATTTTTTGAAAAGTGTTTTGATAAAAAATCAGCATTTAAAAGGGCATTTGCTTTTGCGCCAAGAGCATGCACGCCAGCGTCTGTTCTCCCGCTGCCAACAACTTCAACTTTTTCATTAAAAAGCCTTTCAAGAACGCTTTCAATTTCGCCTTGAATTGTTTTTTTGCCAGGTTGAACTTGCCAACCGCTGTAATTGGTGCCTTTGTAACTGATTGTAAACAACACATTTATTTTGTTCATGTGTTCATGATAGCATTTTTTATCTAATTAGCAAATAAAAAAGAGCCGCTTGGGCTCTTATCTTTTAAATTAAAAAGTTTTCAAATTTAAATAAATCAGAATTTAAAAATTCACTAACTGTCATGCCAAAACCTTCGGCTATTGCAATAACGGTTTTTAGATTAACGCCTTTTGCTTTTCCTTTCATAATGCTTTTTACAGTTTCATGAGATAAATTCGCTTTTTGTTCAAGTTTATATTGGGTTAAATTTTGAGCACGCAAAAGTTCCATGATTCTTAAAGCCACTGCTTGACTAATTGTCATATCAACTCCATGGGTTAGTTTTCACCTATTAGTCTATCAGCGATTAAAAATAATATACGGGTTAAAATTAACCTTTTTGCTTGACAAATAATTATATATGGGTTAAAATTAACCTGTGGTATTAATATGGAAAAAGTAGTTGCATTTGCGGGACATCGTGATTCGTGGAGATGTATTGGGGTTGAAGAAAAACTTCTTCAAACTATTGAAGGACTTATTCAGCAGGGCTATACAATTTTTTATGATGGCAACAAGGGGGCGTTTGACGAAAAATGTTTTAACGCTATTGTTGAGTTAAAAGAAAAGTATCCTTATATAAAAATTGTTAGAATTTTGTCGCACTATCAACATAATAAAGAAAATTTCTATTTGTCAAAGGCTGTTGATGAAACAATATTTCCGCCGATTGAGCAATATTACCCAAAGCAGCGAATAACGAAGCGTAATGAATGGATAGTTGATAATTGCGATGTTTTAGTTTGTCACATTGAGATGCCATACAAAAGTGGAGCATATAAAATGGTAAAATATGCTCAAAAGAAAAATAAAAAGATAATTGAAATTTAAAAAAAGAGCCGGTTGGGCTCTTTTTATAATATCTCGTCTAGCACTTGTTTGATTTTGTCCATGGCTTCGTCAAGTTGCTCATGAGTGTGTGTTGCGGTGTATGATGTTCTTATCAAACTTGAACCGACTGGAACGGCAGGTGATACAACTGGATTTACATAGACTCCACGTTCAAAAAGCATTTTGCATGCAAGGAATGTTTTTTCATCATCGTAAGTGTAGATGGCAACGATAGGAGTTTCGCTTGGAATGTATTTAATACCGCGTTTTTCAAGACCTGCACGGACATACGCGCCATTATCTTGCAAATTTTTAACTCTTTCTGGCTCGCGTTTGATGATTTCCAACGCTTTCCTTGCGCACGCAACATTTGCAGGTGGAATACTTGCGCTGAAAATAAATGGCCTTGAATTGTGACGAACATAATTTGCTACGCGTTCGCTTGAAGCCATGTATCCGCCTAAACTTGCAAGTGATTTTGAAAATGTTCCCATTATGATGTCAACTTCATCTTCAAGGTTGTAGTATGAACCTGTTCCGCGTCCGCCTTCACCAATCACACCAAAGCCGTGTGCGTCATCAACCATAACTCTTGCGCCATATTTATGTTTTAATTCAACAATTTTTGGCAAGTTGCAGATTTCTCCACTCATTGAGAAAACGCCGTCTGTGACAATTAAAATACCTTTATCTTGTGGAATAGATTGAAGTTGGCGCTCCAAGTCTTCCATATTATTATGTTCGTATCTCAACATTTTTGCATAACTTAATTTGCAGGCGTCATAGATACTTGCATGGTTTTCTTTGTCGCAAACAATATAGTCGTTTCTGCCGGCAATAGCGCTGATAATGCCTAAATTTGATTGAAAGCCTGTTGAAAAGGTTACGACTTCTTTTTTATGTAAAAACTCTGCAAGTTCTTTTTCTAGTTTGACATGCAAATCAAGAGTTCCGTTTAAAAATCTTGAACCAGAACAGCCGCTGCCATATTTTTTAAGTGCTTCAACTCCTGCGTCTATAACTTCTGGGTGAGAAGTTAAGCCGAGATAGTTGTTTGAACCAATCATAATTGTTTTATGACCTTCCATTTCAACAATAGGGCCTTGCTTGCTTTCAAGTTCATGAAAGTATGGATACAAGTTTATTGATTTTATATCTTCAATTCTTGTGAAGTCTTGACATTTTTTAAATAAATCCATTTTAATCTCCTTAAACAAAGTGTGATTGCAGTATATCGTAATATTTTTCAATTTGCAAGTAATTTTTAAAAGCAACAAATTCTTAAAAAAGAGTTGATTTTTTATTTTTTTATAGTATTATATATCTGCAAATTGGTTTGCAATTTAATTGCCAAGTGTAGGCAAGGAGAAATAATGATTAAAGTTAAAAATTTGTGTTTGAAATATACGAAAGAATATTACGCACTTTATGATGTGAGTTTTGAAGTCAAAAAGGGCGAGTCAGTGGCTCTTTTGGGCGAAGAAAACAGCGGTAAAACATCAATGCTTCGCGTTTTGGCTGGGCTCGAAAAGCCTAACAGCGGCGAAGTTTATATCAAAGATGTTCCGCTTAAAAAAATAGATTTTTCATGCGATGTTGAAATGGGATACATTCCTGCAACGCCAGTTTTCTTTCCTAAAAAAACTGTTTATGAAAATTTGAAATATATTTTAAAAACAAGAAAATATTCAAATTCTGAAATTGAAGAAAAGATAAACGAACTCTTGATAAATTACAATATGGAAAAATTAAGAGACGAAAAAGTTTGTAATTTGACATTATTTGAGCAATATGTGCTTTCAATCGCAAGGCTTTCGTTTAGAAAACTTGATATAATATTGATTGACAACATATTTGAGAAATTGCAGCCAGAACAACTTGAAATTATTGAGTCGATGATTGTTAAAGAATATGTTCAAAATAAAGTCACAACACTTGTTGCCACAACATCGGAAGATATTGCTAAAATTTTGACAAAGAGAACAATCAGGTTTAACCTAGGAAGCATTGAAAGCAATTAATTAACATAAAATAGACAAACAGAAGACAAAAAATTTGT
>CALBYO010000128.1 GCA_937889705.1 uncultured Bacillota bacterium
ATCAGACAAAGCAGTTATTAGGGCAAACAAACTTCCAGTTGGCATTTACATTCCAATCACGAAATATGGCTATATCAGCAAAGGCGAATTTGTTGATAATATGATAGAAACAGAAGTTGACTCTGGTTTTAATTCATTCTCTCCATTCAAACTTTATGTTTCAATTTATAGCCCAGTTTTGGAAAATGGCGATTATGTGGAATATGTCTATTCTTATGTAAAAAATGGCTATTATAAACTTGCTGGATATTACATCAAAAATGCAGGAAAAGACCTTGACAATACGCAAAATCAATATCAATTTGTAAGTTATGATGTAACAGACGATAACGCATCAGCATGGCTTACAAAGAACGAACTTGAAAGTAAACTTGAATGGCAAGAAGGCATTTATTCAATTAAAATCAATACAATGAGAAATATGTCTTCAAATTCATCATCAAATCCATATTTGCAAAATTATTATTTCAACTTTGAAATTGCAGGTGATAAGCCAGATTTTGACATGACAGCGCAATATCCTTCTTTTGAAAACATGGAAGATAAAGAATTGCTTTCAGAAGGTAGATATTACTATTCAAACGCAGAGCAAATTAAAATTACGTGGCAAGATTTGTTAAGCAATTACATGGTTAAAATTGGTCAAGTCTCTTACAAATTCTCAAATGGTGTAAGGCAATATTTGACAACAGAACAAATTGAGTCGCACCTTCTTGTTTTAACAATTCCAGAAGGAGCAAATAACCTTTCAATTAAAATGAGTTTTGAAGTTTACGGCGACAATGCATCTCTTGCTGCTTTGTTCCCAAATGGCAATTTTGAAGTTGAAAAAGTCATTGTGTTTGATAGGTCAGCACCAACAACCACAATTAACGACTTGATTGCAAACGATAATATAATCGGCAACAATGTAAGTTCAACTTTGCTTAGAGAAATTGCAGAAAGATATAACATTTCTACGATAGACGGACTTTATAAGTATTTCGTTTATGCAACAACAAAAGATTATATGGCTAACAAATTGTTCTCAGCAGCATCGAACACTGTTGACACAAACAGAGTCTATATCAAAGCGTTTGCAAACAAATACGGCTCAAACATCTTGGAAACTGGCTGCCCATTGAATAAAAATTCGATTGCAAGCAACATTTTCAACGAACAATTTGCAGTAATCAATAACTGGACAAAATTTGAAAGTGCAGATGAAATTTTAAAATCAGATTTGTTAAATACCGCAGGTTTATATGAAGTTGTCGAACTTGATATGGCTGGAAACATGACAATTTACACAATCTATATTCGAGATAACGAAAGCAAAATTGAATTAGATTATGTGATGAGAAGACAAACTGGCGTAGACATCAATGAAAGCCTAACATTGACAACAGATAATTCACAATTTATGCTTCAAAGCCGTGAAATTTTTGCTCTTACAAGCGTTAAATTTGATTCTAGCCAATACGCTTATATTAAATTGATTATTAATAATACAAGTTATTTGATAACTCCATTTAATGCAACAGGAAAAGCATATCAATTAAACGGCGAAGAAATCGCACTTAAAGATGTGATTTTGGCAAATAGAGAAACAGGTTACAGAGTTGAAATTTTTGATAACATTTCAAATGTTAACTATGTTGGACAAATCAGCGTTGCAGAAATAGGCAAAAACTTAGATTGGAACTCTGAAACAAACTCATCAATGATAACAAGTCCTGTTTCGCTCGGATTTATAGTCAGGGGCGGCGAAGATGCTGCGATTAAAGTTGATGAAACAACAATCAAAATTTATGCTCTTAACAAAAACCCACAAACTGGTGAAGCGGTTCTAACAACTTACACATTAGACGGTGAAAATGCACTATTAAAAGCATCTGTTTCAACACAAGTTTATTATTACATCACGCCAAATAACGCAAACTGGGAAAACTTTGTGTTCTTGATTGTATTTAAAGACAATTACGGCGTTCAATATTCAAAATTAATGATGTACAACGAACCAAAAATTGATAGATACACATCAGCGGTAAATGGTGCAAGCGACATAACCGCAGCAATGCAGTCACAAACAAACATATTAGTTTCAACAGACATTTTCTTCAACATAACAAATTCTTACGAAATTATTGTTGAAAGAAAAATTAATAACGAAGTTCAATTTTCAAGAATTAACCTTGATGATGAAAATTGCATTTTCCCATTGACAGGTTCAACTCAATACAAATTGAAAGCGCTTACAACATCAAATTCTGGCTATAATGGTGGCGTTGTGGTTTATAGATTAACCGCAAAAGCAAACCTAGAAGAATTTAAAGCGCAAGGCGCAGATATTTCAGATTTAGATGTTGGCATTGACGAAATTGTCTATACAGTGACAATCTATAACCAATTCCCATCAATAACACTCAGAAATTCAAACGGGGAAGACATCACACAAGAATTGTTTAATAAAACAACAACTCATTCAGACGATGTTTATATCTCATACTTAACAGGAAATGATATCTCCGAAAGTTATGGTTACACTTCAAGAGTATTTTTAAGACTTCGTGGTTCAAGCGAAGGTTATGTTGAAATACCAAGTTCATACACAGTTTCAGCCCCTGGAACTTATGATATTAAAATTCAAAATTATAACGAAAACGGCACTCTTGCTGCAACTTATGAGCGCGATTTTGTAATTGCAAGTTACGATGTCACATTCTATTCAGTTGTTAAATACGACCCAAGCGATTTAACAAATCCATACAAGGTTATAACTCCAACTGGCAACTTGTATTACAACGGAAATGAAATTATAAACTATCACTACATTGTAAATTCAAGTTCGTATGAAATTTCTGTCAATAACGGAGTTGTTGCAACACTTTTGGAAACAAAAACCGAAGGCTCATACACAACATACATCTATTTGATTGAGTCAAACATCGCAGCAGCGGGTTCAAGTGTTAAATTTAGCAGGAAAATTGCAATAACAGTTATTCCTGAAACACAAAACATTTTAGGAAACTCATTTGCATACTTTGTCGGAACAGATCCAGAAGCAGTTGAAATTAAATCAATCACTTCATCTTCGGAAGATATATTCCTATTCAAAAACAACACAGAAACAAGCATCACATTGCAATGGAATAGTTATTACGGCATTAAAGAAAATAAGATTTATTATCAAATTTCAAGAGATGGCGGAATTACTTGGAGCGACAAAATTGAAAGTTCAAACGAAAATGGCATCGCAAGATTGAACTTGGAAAAATCGGGCAATTATGTGATTATGTTCACAGACCTTGCGGGCAATTCGCAAATCGTTTCTTCTTCAACTGGTTCAAGAGATAGATATAGAATTAACTTTATTAAATCAGTTATTTTCAATGTAAACAGCGAACTTCCAATCGATAACGCTGTTTATAACGGCGAAGTTATCATCAGCATACCTTCATCAACATTGGCTTATTATCAATCAAATCCAAGCATTGTCGTGATGTATAATGGTGAACAAATCTCAGTTTCAAGAAATAGTGACGGAAATTACTCGTTCACAAAAGCAGGTAATTATGTTGTATATTTCAATGCAAAGAAAAACAATAATGAGTTAGGCATTGAAAAAATAGCCTTCACAATTATCAATGAAAATGATTCTCGTTGGGCGTTTAACTATTTGAATTATAACAACTATATAATTGATTATATTAAATATAACGATACTTACCTAGATATTTCAAAAATTATAAACGGCAACGAAATTCTGATGTCAGTCATTTTGGGAAACAGTTCATTTGATAACGGTATTTACACAATCAAAATGACAACAAACGATATTCCAAGTCAATCGTTTGAATTCAAATTCTGGCTAAACAATCTTAAACCAGACATTGAAGTATCGCAAGAAGAAGGCACAACAACCACAGGTGATATTGTTGTTCGCTTGAACACAAATAACATTTATGAAACAATCGGTGATTGTAGGCTCGTTATTAACGGACAAGAAGTTTTGGTTATTAACAAAGAATATTTTACAAGTTCAAACTATAAAACCAACGAGCAAGTTACACTCACAGAAACAAGCCCATACTACATTCAAATCTACACAGATAGCGGCAAGTTGATTTACTCATATAAAGTTGAAATTGTCGACCCACTTAACACTGTAACTATCATCTTAATAGTTGTAGCATGTGTAGTTGTTGCAGTTGGCGTATTGTTGTTCTTCTTACTCAGAAAGAAAATGAAAGTAAGATAAAAACTGTTAAATTTAAAAAACAACCTATCTTTTAAGGTAGGTTGTTTTTTTGCAACCATGTTGCCTTTTTTCATCTAAATCGGTTAATTTGGGGGCAAAAATGT